>CBIHQZ010000914.1:0-3487 GCA_966212315.1 uncultured Myxococcales bacterium | reverse complement strand
AGCTCGAAGAAGCGAAGGCGCGCGACCACCGAAAGCTCGGCAAGGAACTCGAGCTGTTCATGTTCTCGGACCTCGCGCCCGCGTCGCCGTTCTTCTTGCCGCGCGGTGCGTTCGTCTACAACGGGCTCATCGAGTTCATCCGCCAGGCGTATTCGAAGCGCGGTTATAACGAAGTCATCACGCCGCAGATCTTCGACAAGGCGCTCTGGGAAACCAGCGGGCACTGGGAGAACTACCGCGACAACATGTACCTCGCGTTCGGCTCCGACGCGGTGCATGCCAAGAAGGACGCGAAGGGCATGTCGCTCGCGGACGTGTTCGAGCGCGAGGGCGACGAACGCAAACCGCTCGAGGGCGTGAAGCTCGATTACGTCTCGGGCTGCAAGGCGATGAACTGCCCGAGCCATTGCGTGATGTTCGGCGCGCAGCGTCGTTCGTATCGCGAGCTGCCGTTGCGCGTCGCCGACTTCGGTCGACTGCATCGCTACGAGCGCTCGGGCGTGACCCACGGGCTCAATCGCGTTCGCACGTTCTGCCAGGACGACGCCCACATCTTCTGCACGCCGGAGCAGATGCAGCCGGAGATCGCGTCGTTCGTCGACTTCCTCTACGGCGTGTACAAGGCGCTCGGCTTCGAGAAGATCGAAGTGCGCCTCGCGACGCGTCCCGAGAAGCGCATGGGCACCGACGAACTCTGGGACTTCTCCGAAAGCGCGCTGGCCGAAGCGCTCAAGAGCAAGAACATCGAGTACATCGTGTCGGAGGGCGAAGGCGCTTTCTACGGGCCGAAGCTCGAGTTCCACATCACCGACGCGCTCGGACGTCCGTGGCAGCTCGGAACGATCCAGATCGACCCGAATCTCCCGGAGCGATTCGGACTCGAGTACGTCGGTTCCGACAACACGCCGCACCGACCGATGATGTTGCACCGCGCGATCCTCGGATCGATCGAGCGCTTCCTCGGCGTGTTCATCGAGCACGTCGCGGGCGCGTTCCCGGTGTGGCTCTCGCCCGAGCAGATCACGCTGCTCACCGTCGCCGATCGTCATGCGCCGTACGCGCACGAAATCGCGGCGGAGATGCGGGCAAAGGGCCTGCGTGTGATCGTCGACGACTCGAACGAGAAGCTCGGCGCGAAGATCCGCGCAGCGCGCATGATGCGTCTGCCGTACCTCGGCGTGATCGGCGACAAGGAAGTCGAAGGACGCGGCGTCGCGCTCCGATCGCGCGAGGCCGGCGAACTCGGATTCACCCCGCTCGACCAGGTCATGACGCGCCTTCAGACCGAAGGTGCGCTCCCCGTCGTCGGCGGCGCGTGACCTGACGCCTCGGACGCAGCGCCTCCCCAGCGCTGCGTTGTCCGCAATCACTGTCCCTACCGCTTCAATACACCTCGCGCTTCGAGTGCCGCCGCACCTTGCGACGCTTCGATGCGGTACGCGTACACCTCGCGAAGGGCATCCGCGATCGGATAGCGCAGATGCACGAGCAGTCCGAAATTGTGCGTGATCTCGAATGAACTGATGATGAAACCGGCTTTGAGCTTGGGGACGAGGATCGCGTTGTTGTCCGGATGATGACGACTGTAGATCTCGCGAAATCCCATCTCCGTCGCGATCGCCACGAGGCGGGCCAGAAACGCGGCGTACACACCGCGCCCGCGGTGCGACGCGCGGATCATCGTCGCGATCATGTAGTAGCGCGCGTAGCTCTCCTGCATCCCCCAGTAGCAGCCGACGACCTCGTCGCCATCGACGAACAGGACGCGATGTTCGAGTGAACCTTGCGGCTCGGTGCTGTTCAATTCGCCAAACCGCTCACGCTCTTCGGCGGAAAACAATCGCGATAGATCGACGCCGCCCCCGCGCGGAAGGCACTCGCGTTGAAGGCTCGCGAATGTTTCGCCCCACGTGGCCGGCTCGCACGGGCGAACCGATATCGCGTCGACGAGCGGATCGGCGAAGTGTCGGCGGCTGATGTCATCGAAGCGGATGCGAACTTCATCGGGCGACATGCCGACGATGATGGTCGAACTCGCCCGACCGATCGACGCGTTCGACATCGCCGAGCTGGTGAGGGTGTCGATTCGAGTCCGCGGCTCGAGAGCGCCGAGCACGGGGAACCGGATCCGAGTGGCCGCAACGCGATCAGGCGCGAGCGCACGAATTCCGCACGGGGCCAGCGGGCATCGTGGGGTCTGAGGAACTCCGCCTGGGGCCAACGGCCCAGGCTGACATCGAGCGACCCCGCCTTCGTCGGGTCCGAGGAAAGCGCTTACTCGCTGGGAACGCCGGCAAAACACTCGTAAGCGGATGGACCCCGCGAAGGCAGGATCGCTCGATGGAATCGCCGGCCCGCTGACCCGCCGCGCGAGCGGGCGGGCTGCTTGAAGAAGCGCGGCCACACGCACCTCGAGCGCGCTAACGCCCGATCGCGACACGGACGTCACATGTGGTGGCCCGGGCAACCTCGAGCTGAATGCACGCGCTCGGGTCTTGCACCTATGCGAGTTCGGTCCGACACTACGCGCGCGCTTCGCCGGCGCATCGAAATTACTGTCGGGACGCGACCGTCCCGCCATCGAGGAGCAGGACTATCAGAGGACCGATCGATCAGCGTCAGCGTCAGATGCAGGTGCGCGTCAACCACAGGATCCGCGTGCCCGAAGTTCGCGTCATCGCCGCGGACGGCGCGCAGCTCGGCATCCTTGCCTCGCACGAAGCCATTCGCATGGCGTTGGAGCAGGGCCTCGATCTCGTCGAAGTGAACCCGAAAGCCGAGCCCCCGGTCTGCAAGATCATGGACTTCGGCAAGTTCAAGTACGAAGAGAAGAAGAAGGCCAACGAGGCCAAGAAGAAGCAGAACGTCGTCGAGGTCAAAGAGGTGAAGGTTCGCCCGAAGACGGACGACCACGATCTCGAGACCAAGATCAAACACATCCGCCGATTCCTCGAAGAGGGGAACAAGGCAAAGATCACCGTTCGCTTCCGCGGCCGCGAGATCACCCACCCCGAGAAGGGGCGCGAAGTGATCGACGAGATCCTCAAGGCGCTCGAAGGTCAGATCATCGTCGAGGGCAACCCGATGATGGAAGGCAAGGCGATGACCGTGATGATCTCGCCGAAGGCGAGCATGGTGAAAGTCGTGAAGCCTGCCGGTCCCGTGACCCCCGGATCGGGGACGCAGAATTAGTCGTTCGCCCTCCGCGTCCGGGCGTCCGTCCGGGCGATTTCGTATCCCACCTCCACTCGATGTGATGCTCGCGACGACGGCTGCGCTGTTGGCGCTCGTCGCGGGCGTTCAGCATTTCGCACCGCGCGTCGCGAGCGGCACGTTCGACGCGGATCCGGGTGCGCGTGCGCTCGGCATCGCGCTGGGCGCGATCGCGTGGCTCGTGTGGACGACCGCGAGGTTCACGTCGACAGGCGCGCGGCGATTCGTAGGTCGAGTCGTCGCGCTCGGGTGCGCGGTCGCGAGCGCGGTGCGC
>CBIHQZ010000913.1:0-3502 GCA_966212315.1 uncultured Myxococcales bacterium | reverse complement strand
ATTGACCATCGCCGCGTCGTGATGCGGATCGATCGCAACGGCCTGCTCGAACGCTTCGCGCGCACCGGCTGTGTCACCGGCTGCGGACCGCGCGAGCCCGAGTCGGTTCTTCACCACGGCGGCACGCGGGTGATCGTGATCGAGCGACTCCGCCAGTGAGAGCGCGTCGGTCGTGCGTTCGGTGTCGAGCAGCAAGTCGACGCGTACGAGTCGCGCCCGTGCCGAGAGTGCATCCGGGAGCACGCGGCCTCGCGCGCCGAGCGTCTCGAGTTCACGTTCGGCCGCGGGACGATCGTTGCGACGCAGCGCGATCTGCGCTTCCGCGAGTCGTGCATGCGGATCGTTCGGTGCGAGGTGAAGTGCGGTGTCCGCTTCTTCGTGCGCGAGCACGAGATCCCCGCGATCGAGATCGCGGGCTGCCTGTGCGACGTGCCAGAGCGCGCGGGCCGTGCGTCCCGCTTCGCTCGAGGGATCGCCGTGCCACGCTCGTTCGAAGAGTGTCTGCGCGCGAACCAGATCCGCGGCGGACACATCGGCGCCACGCTCGATCGGGCCGTCGAGCAGCGAGGTCCCCGCGGCGAGCTGCGCACCGACAGCGCGCCGATCGCGTTCGCGAAGACCGAACGCCACCAACGGCGCGGCGAGAGCAAGGGTCGTGATTCCGTAGAGAACGAAGCGTCGCACGGGACACGCTAAGCACCGGCTTCGCGATGCACGCAAATTTTCGGCGAAACGCCAGCCCGATCATCCGCCGTCATGTGAAGAAGCGTGAAGGGAGACCGCTCGTTCTGCCGCGTACTTTTCTGGCGAGACGAACGGGACTAAGCACACCGTGCGAAACGTTCGCGTGGACAGGAACGACGTGACGACTCCCAACGAAGCCCCCGCCGCGAAACCCGTCGACGATCCCTTCGACGAACTTGGCAAGAAGCGCCGCCCCTGGTGGATCGCCGTCGTCGCGATCGTCGTGCTCGGTGCGATCGGCGCGTTCGTGTACGCGCGCCGCCATCGTCCCCCGCCGCCGCCGCGTTTTCTCACCGCGGCCGTGAGCACCGGCAACATCGTCGAGACGATCGAAGCGACCGGTACGGTCCAGCCGGTCACGCAGGTGCAGGTCGGCAGCCAGGCGAGCGGACGGGTCTCGCGGCTTCACGCGGATTACAACGCGCGCGTTCACGCTGGAGATCTTCTCGCCGAACTCGATCCGCAGACTTTCCAGGCCGCCGTTTCCGCGGCGCGGGCGGCATTGCTCTCGGCGCAGGCGAGCGTGGCGCGGGCGCGCGTCGAAGTGCAGCTCCAGGATCGGAACCTCGCGCGGGCGACTGCGCTTCGTGCGCGCAATCTGAACGCACAGGCCGACGTCGATGCGGTGCAGGGCGCGCGCGATGCGGCCCACGCGCAGATCGCGGTCGCGCAGGCGGAGGTCAATCGCGCAGCGGCGCAACTCGAGACCGCTCGTACGAATCAGTCGTACGCGCGGATCTTCGCGCCGATCGACGGCGTCGTGATCACGCGGTCGATCGATGTCGGTCAGACCGTGGCGGCGAGCTTCCAGGCACCGACGCTGTTCGTCATCGCCAACGACCTCACGCGCATGCGAGTCATCGCGGACATCGACGAAGCGGACATCGGCAAGCTGCACGACGGGATGGCAACCGAGGCGCGCGTCGATGCGTTTCCGGGCGAAGTCTTTCGCGGCACGCTGACCGAGCTGCGGTTCGGACCGACGAACAATCAAGGCGTCGTGACGTATCCGGCGGTGATCGACATCGCGAACCCCGAATTGAAATTGCGCCCGGGGATGACGGCGACGATTCGGATCACCACCGCACGCCGCGAGCACGTGATGCGCGCGCCGAATGCCGCACTGAGATTTCAACCGAGCGCATCGTCCACGCCCGGCGCCGACGCGGGGGCACACGGTCCGAACGCGCCGCCGGCGCCCGAGCCGAGTGCGACGCCCGAGGACATCGATCCACATCGCGGCCGCGTGTTCGTGCTTCGCAACGGCAACGCCGTTCCGGTGACCGTGCGCATCGGCCCGAGCGATGGCGTGTACACCGAGATCGAAGCGCCCGAGATCCATGCCGGTGTGCAACTCGTCACCGACGAGACCGACGAGCCGCGCAGGCCTGGCGGCGCACCCGGTGGCGGCCGGAGGATGTTTTGACCAGCGGCGGCGCGCGGGCACCGGCGATCGCACTCGAGGACATCCACAAGGTGTATCGCTCGGGTGAGATCACGTTCCACGCGCTGCGCGGCGTGTCGCTGACCATCGAGCGGGGCGAGTTCGTGGCGATCGTCGGCGCATCGGGTTCGGGCAAGAGCACGCTGATGAACACCATTGGCTGCCTCGATCGTCCCACCCGCGGCGCGTACCGCCTGGCGGGTCACGACGTGTCGGCGCTCGATGCCGACGCGCGCGCTTTCGTTCGCAATCGACTCCTCGGGTTCATCTTCCAGGGCTTCAATCTCCTCGCGCGCACGAGCGCTCTCGAGAACGTGGAACTGCCGCTGATCTACCGCGGCACCGGCGCCACCGAACGACGCCGCCGCGCGGTGAGGGCACTTCGTCTCGTCGGTCTCGGGCAACGCTTGCACAACACGCCCTCGCAGCTCTCGGGCGGACAGCAGCAACGCGTGGCCATCGCGCGCGCGCTCGTCACCGAGCCGCAGGTGCTCCTTGCGGACGAACCCACCGGCAACCTCGATTCGAAGACCACCGAAGAGGTCCTCGCGCTGCTCCAGTGGCTCAATCGCGATCGCGGACTGACCATCGTGCTCGTCACGCACGAGGCCGATGTCGCCTCGTGCGCGGGGCGAATCGTGACGGTGCGCGACGGACTCATTCAATCCGACGAACGCATTGCCTCGCCTCGCCAGGCGGAGATCCCCGCTGGCAGTGAACCGTGGGGGGTGGCGTCATGATGATGTGGCTGATGGCGTTGCGCCTCGCGATGCGTGCGCTCGCGCGCAACAAGCTGCGCGCGACGCTCACGGTGCTCGGCATTCTCATCGGCGTCGCCGCGGTGGTGACCATGACCGCACTCGGCGCGGGCGCGAAAGAGCGCATCGAAGGGCAGCTCGCGTCGCTCGGCGTCAACATGCTGATGGTGTTTCCCGGCGCCACTGCATCGGGCGGCGTTCGCAGCGCAGCAGGCAGCGCATCGGGTCTCACCGAAGACGACGCGCGCGCCATCATGCGCGAGGTGCCGAGTGTCGCCGCGGCCGCACCGGTTCTGAGCGCGAGCGCGCAGGTCGTCGCCGGCGCGCGCAACTGGTCGTCGCGCGTGACGGGCACCATCCCCGAGTACTTCACGGTTCGCGCGTGGGGCACCGCCCTCGGCTCGGGCTTCACCGACGCGGACCTCCGGATGTCCGCGCGCACCTGCATGATCGGCGAGACGGTTCGCACGGCCCTCTTCGACCAGGCCGACCCGATCGGACAGACCATCCGCATCGGGCGGATGCCGTGCACCGTCGTCGCGCTCCTTGCGCCGAA
>CBIHQZ010000912.1:0-3504 GCA_966212315.1 uncultured Myxococcales bacterium | reverse complement strand
AATTGCGCGCGTACGACGGCACGCCACGCTTCGCGATCGTGCTCGAGGTGCATCGCGCGATCGACCCCGACAAGAAGTACTCGTGGGCGCTCTACTGCGCCGCGATCCGCGCGCGCTTGCGTTGCTCTGCATGCGTCGTGGTGGTGGCTCCCGACGAGGGCGTCGCGATGTGGGCGTCGCAGCCGATCGACATGGGACTCGGTCGCGGCATCGTGTCGCCGATCGTGCTCGGCCCGAAGGACGTGCCGCTTCTCGAAACCGTCGAGGCGGCGAAGGCGAACCCGTATCTCGCGATGCTGTCGGTCATCGTGCACGGCGACGTCGATGCAGTCTTGCCGGGCGCGAAGGGTGCGGTGCTCGCGCTGGACACGATGGACGCCGACAGTCGCGCGGACTACTTCTATGTGATCTTGTCGTCGCTGCGTGAACCGCTGCGAGAGCTGCTGAGGAGATGGATGATGGGCAAGGACGAGACGCAGGAGGAATACATCGCGCGGTTTCGCCCGCTGCTCGGGAAGATCGCCGACGACCTCGAGGCGCGGGGTGTGGCGCGCTCGATCCTTCACGTCCTTGCGACGCGCGGCCTCGGGGCGACCGCAGAGCCGCGGGCACTCATCGAGCAATGCACCGCCCTCCCGCTGCTGGATCGTGGGCTCGCGCGCGCTATCCCCGCGCGATCGATCGACGAAGTGCTCGCGTAGCCGTCGCCCTCGCCCGAAGCGTCCGCGCCGCCATCACGCGCGGACTCAGCGCGTTCGGTTCGGGCTTTTGTTCGTGCCGGCCTCGAAGCGAGGGCGGCCGGAAGTGCGCGCGTCAGTGCGTCGCGCGTATTCGCTCCGAACGCCTTCGCGCCAGCGAAGCCGGTGTGACGAAGAGCCGGGACCGCCGGCGCTGGTCGCTAGTGCGCACGTCCGGCGCCGACGCTCCAGGCGCAGTCCGCGCCCTCATCGCGAATCGCGGCGTTGATTTGTCGACGGCCTCGTCCGCGTGCGAGGCGAACGCGGAGCCCTCTCACGCCCCGAGCATCGCGCCCGGCTGAACCGGGTGCCCCGCGAGAAACTCGCGCGCGGTCTGCCGCTTCTTTCCCTCGAGCTGCACTTCGGTCAGCGCCACCGCGCCCGCACTCGTCGCGACCCAGATGCGATCCTTCGTCACCACCACGACCTCGCCGGGTGCGCCCGCCTGCAGCGCGGGAGCGCCGTCCATCGTCGAGCGATGCACGATCAAGCGCCGTGCGGCGAGCGTCGTCGACGCGCCGGGCCACGGCTGCAGACCGCGAATGTGGTCGTGCACCGCGCGCGCCGGGCGATTCCAATCGATCCGCGCCATCTCTTTCTTGAGCATCGGCGCCGTGGTGGCCTTGATGTCTTCCTGCGTGACGGACGCGAGTTCGCCGGCGAAGAACCGGGGAAGCTCCTCGCGAACGAGATCCGCGCCGAGTGCCGCGAGCCGCGCGTAGAGTTCCACCGCGGTTTCGTCGATCGCGATCGGCGTCGTGCGCGTCGCGAGCATCGGTCCGGTGTCGAGCCCTTCGTCCATCTGCATCAGCGTCACGCCGGTGACGTCATCGCCGCACAGGATCGACCAGTTGATCGGCGCGCTCCCGCGATGGCGCGGCAAGAGCGACGCGTGGACGTTCAAGCATCCGCGCTTCGGCGCCGCCAGCACGTCGGCCGGAAGGATGCGCCCGTACGCCACCACGATCGCGACCTCGACCTCGCGCGCGCGCAGCCATTCGGCGAACGTCCCGTCGCGCATCTTCGTCGGCTGGTGCACTTCGAGCCCGCGCGCGAGTGCCTCGCGCTTCACGGCCGAGACAGCCACCTCGAGCCCGCGCCCGGCCGGCTTGTCGGGCTGGCAGACGACCCCGACCACGTCGCAGACCTCCGTGAGGGCGACGAGCGAAGGAACTGCAAACGCAGGCGTACCGAGAAACGCAGCCCGTGGGCGAGTAGACATCGTCCAGCCGATCTTTGCGATGCGCTCAGACGCGCGCTTGCTGCGAGGCCTGACGCTTGCGCATCTCGCGATCCATCATGCGGCGCTTGAGGAGTGACACCCGGTCGATCATCAGCGTGCCCTCGAGATGGTCGTTCTCGTGCTGGATGGCGATCGCGAGCAGCCCCTCGGCGCTCAGCTCGAACACCTTGCCGTCCATCCCCATCGCGCGAACCGTGACCGTCTCGGCGCGCTCGATTTCCTCGTGCAGCCCGGGAAACGAGAGACATCCCTCTTCCCAGGTCGTGACGCCGTTGCGGGCCACGATCTCGGGATTGATGAACACACGCAGATCGCTCGGCTCGTTCTCGGCGGCGATGTCGATCACGAAGACGCGAAGTGCCACGCCGACTTGCGGCGCAGCGAGACCGACCCCGGGGGCGGCGTACATCGTCTCGGCCATGTCATCGACGAGTTCGCGAATCTCGGGCGTTACTTCGCGGACGGTCTCGGCCTTCGTACGCAGTCGCTTGTCGGGGTAGTGCAGGATCGTGCGGATCGCCATGGCGGTGTCGTTGGTAGCTAACACCGTGATGGTGGAGCGGCAAGATGAGCGGTAATGCCGGGGCGGAGCGAGGCACTGCCCTGCCAATAAATTGGCGGGCTACCTTTGAGCCGTCGGCCGTCGCCGACTCGGATCGGGCAGCGGTTTCCACGCGGAACGCCCAAACGCTCCATGCGAAGGCGCCGCGACCCCGTTACGGCGTGAACCCGAATCGGACGAACAAGCCAGACTGACCAATTGCGGCCCACGCCCCGCAGTCGTTGACACCGCGAATCGCGGATTCCTATCGTGCGGTCCCCTTCGCAGCCACGCGGCGGGGTTTCGATACGGGCCAGGGAGGCTTCGTGATCCATTACGCAAGGCATGGGCGACTCGCGACGGTGCTCGGCATCGCGCTCGCGAGCACCGCGGCGTCGGGTGCCGACGTTCGCGGAACGCTGCAGGGAATCGATTCACTCACGCCGACCCCGGCTCCGGATGTAAGCGGGCGGCGGCTTTCGTACTGGGACGAACCGAACGGCGCGATCGACGTCCGGCGCGCGCGTGCACTGCCGGACATGGACCTCGCGGTGGTGCTCACCGGCGACGGCGTTCAGGAAGCGACCCAGCCGGTTTCCGTTCCCGTCGTCGGCGGCCGCTGCCGGCCCGGGACCGCGGTGGTGAGCCCGAATGGCGTGCTGCGCGTGCAGAACCAGGATTGGTTCCCGCACGAGTTCTTCGGCGTAGCGGCCGGGCAGACCGCGCCGATCGCAACGTTCGCGGCCGAACCGACGGCGCCCCGAAGCGAACGCCAGGTGCAGATTCCCGAGGCGGGGATGTACGAGATCCACGACCGTCTCTCGCCGCTGTTCCGCTGCTTCGTGCTGGTGGGACCGGGGCAGGGACGCGTGGTCGTACCGGCCGCGGACGGCGCGTATCGCATCTCGCCGATCACCGACGGGAACTACACGTTGCGGGTGTACTTCGAAGGGCGGCAGATCGCCGAGAACACCGCGGCGGTC
>CBIHQZ010000911.1:0-3507 GCA_966212315.1 uncultured Myxococcales bacterium | reverse complement strand
GCAGCGGCGGGGAGGGCGTCGTTCGCCCACCCCCACAACCAGCTCTCGGATTCGAACGCGAGCGATCCCACCGGCACCGCGACGAGTGCACGCCAGGGAAGTACGCCGCGCTTCAATTGCAGCGTCGTGGTCGCCGCGTCGTACTCCCAGTCGTCGTGCCCCGCGATCTCGGTCGAGAGGGCGGTCTGTCGTGGTTGGAAGTCGCTCTGCACGACGTCGAGCGCGTCGAACAAAGCGTCGGTGAAAAGCAGGTAGTCCGCGAGCGAGCGGTCGATCGCGATGGTGTGCGCATCGCCGATGCGAAGCGCGAATCCGTCGGGTGCGGCGCGTTCGACGGTGACGTCGGACGGAACGGGATCCACGCAGCCGAGCAGCACGAAGAGGTCCGAGAGTGCTTCGTTGACTGCGCCCTGCAGAGAGCCTGCTTCGAGTCCGAGCGACGGTTTCGCCGGAGGCGGTTCGACTGCAACGCGCGTGGTCATCTCCGTCACGCGTGCGCGACCTTGCGTACCGCGGCCGATGCGAAGTTCCACCCGCTGCCACCCGCGCGGCACTACGGCCGAGAGGGCGTCGACGATTTCGAGCGCGAGTGCTTGTGCGGGAGTGGGGCGAACCGCGGTGTCGGTGCTCATCGCGCGAGGTCTGTAGCACGCGCAATCGATCAGCGTACGAGTTCCACCAGCACGGACTTCAGGTGCGACTCGCGCCCCGGTGCACCGGGGAAATCAGTGGGTTCGGGGAGCTGACGCAGGGATGCGGCGGTGGCGTTCGCATCGGCGAGGGCTGCGGTGATCTGCCGAAGGAACCGCGCGTGCGAGATGCCGCGATGATTCGAACACGCGAGGAGTCTTCCGCCCGGGGCCACGATGGACAGCGCGTGTGCTGCGAGCGCGCGATAGTCGGACTCGGACGAGAAGCGCGAGCCGTCCTTGGTCGTCGAGTAGCTCGGCGGATCGAGGAGCACGAGATCGAAGCGGTCGCCGCGCGCGCGAGCGCCTTCGATCCATCCGAACACGTCGGCGGACACGAAGAGATGGCGCGAAGGATCGTCGATGCCGTTGCGAACAAGGTTGTCGCGTCCGTCGGCGAGCGCACGGGCCGAGACATCGACGCTTACCGTGTGCGCCGCGCCTCCTGCGACCGCAGCGACGGTGAACGGACACGTGTACGCGAACAGATTCAACACGCGTGCATCGCGAGCGAGCGAGCGAACGAGTTCACGGTTCGCGCGCTGGTCGAGAAAGATGCCGGTGGAGAGTCCGTCGCCGAGACGCACGCGATAGGCGAGTCCGTTCTCGGTGACCGAGAAATCGTCGGGTGTGTCGCGTCCGCGCAGCGCGTGGGCTGGCGCGAGTTCGTCGCGGCGCGTGTCGACGAGCGTGTTCGACTGGCGCGGGCGGTACTTCGCGTAGACACCGGCCGGACCGAGCGAGTCGACTGCTTCGAGCACCGCATCGCGCGCGGCTTCCGCCTCGGGTGAATAGAACTGCACGAGCGCGTAATCACCATAGCGGTCGAGCGTGACGCCGGGGGTGTCGTCGCCCGCGTCGTTGGCGAGTCGATACGCGTCGAGGCCCGCGCGACGGGACAGAGCGAAGCGCGTGCGGGCTGCGTCGGTGATGCGTTCGCGCCAGTCGTTTGCGGTGGCCGGCATCGGATCGCCGGCGAGCCATCGATCGAAGTACGCGGGGCGCGGGGACTCGTAGCGAACGCGCCGACCGCCAACCGGATGATCGAGTTCGAGCGTCGCGAGATGAACGAGTGGTGCACGCGATGGCGCAGCGCCGAGTGATACGTCGCCAACTGCGGGTCGCAGAACGGCAGCGAGATGGGCGCGCGCGAACGCGAGCGATCCTTCGACGAGAACGACGGTGAGGATCGCGCGATCGTCCTGATGCGCGTCGACCCGCCAGCGCAATTCCGATCGGCGCGCTTTCGGTGCGTCGCGGCGCACGACTGCCAACGCACCGTCACCGCGCGGTGCGAGCCATGAAGTCGAAGTCCCCGAGGTCTCTCGGCGCTTCCATGCGTCGATGGCGATCACGAACGTGCGGCCGACGGTATTGCGCTCGAACTGAGGCGCGAGGGCCGCATTGAAGCGCTTCTCACGCGTAAACACCTGCACCCCCGAAGCGTCGCGCTCGAGTCTCTGCACGATGCCGAGGTACGGCTCGGCGCGCGAAGCACGAACGCGCGCGATCATGTCATCGTCCGCGTGTTCGCTGGCCTGCGTCGGCACCATCGCGGGCTTCTCGACGACGAGCAGCGCGTCGTCGGCGACGATCACTCGCACCTCGGGGAGCGGTGGCCATCGCGGCTGCCCTTCGTTGCCCATCGGCGCGCGAAGCTAGCACGCGCGCGATTCGAGGCGTTGCGTCGACGCCGCGAGATCGGTACGAAGACCGTCACGATGGCGCGTCGCACGAAGTGGGAGTACCTCGTCGGCCAGTTCCGACGCCGCGGCGCCGAACTGTGGTTCGAATGCTCGCAGCACGATCGATGGACCGTGCGAGGCGGCAACCGAGGCTTCGCCGACGTGCTCAACAAACTCGGCGAGGACGGGTGGGAACTGGTGCACTGCGACGACTCGCCGCCGCGCGTGGCGGTCGATGCGGGGGCCGACAGCGTGTATGCGTGGGGCGATCTGATCTTCAAGCGACCGCGCTGACCGTATCCCGGCGAGTCGTGGGATCGATCGATGCGGGGCCGCGATTGCCATCGCCGCGATTGCGGTCTACTCCGACCCGCATGACGACCGTCTCGAACCTCGCGCGAGTATCGGCTCTCGCACTGCTCGGTGCGTGTGGTGGCGCCCGCACCGCGACGAACACCGGCGCCTCCGGATCACCGGCGCCGAGCGGTTCCGGCGCAGCGTCGGCGAACACCGTAGCGGCCGACATCGCCGCGATTCCCGGGCCGCGAGACGACGGGCGTCTTCCCGCGACGGCGACACCGACGCACTACGCGCTCGCGCTCGATCTGGATCCAGCGCACGAACGCTACGGCGGAACGATGCGCATCGACGTCGATGTCCCGCATGCGACGCGCGGGATCGTGTTGCATGGGCGCGGGCTCACGGTACGCAGCGCGACGATCGCTCCCGCCGGCGCGAGCCCCATCGCCGCCCAGTCATCGCTGCGTGCGGCGGTCGGTGGACGCGGCGCGCCCGAAGAGCTGGTTCTCACCGCGACGCAACCGATCGCAGCGGGTCACGCCACCATCGAGATCGTGTTCGACCGCGAGTTCGATCCCGGACTGCAGGGGCTGTATCGCGTTCACGTCGGCGACGACTGGTACGCGTTCACGCAGATGGAGCCGAACGACGCGCGTCGCGCGTTTCCGTGCTTCGACGAACCGGGCTTCAAGGTTCCGTGGGACCTCGCGCTCACGGTTCCGAGCGGACTCGTCACGGTTGCGAACATGCCGGAAGCGTCGCGGCAGGAAGATCCCGCGCATCACCGGGTGACGGTTCGATTCGCGACGACACCGAACACGCCGAGCTACCTC
>CBIHQZ010000910.1:0-3511 GCA_966212315.1 uncultured Myxococcales bacterium | reverse complement strand
GATCCGCGCGCCGGGCAACCGACGCTGCTGCTCAGCACCATCGACGAAGACAGCAACCACGACGGCGTACTGCAGGTCGACGAGGACTCGAACTTCGACGGCGTGATGCAACGCCCATCCGTGTTTCCGGGAAGCAGCAACGCGCTCGACGGACTGACGACGTTCTGGGAACCCGAGGGTCGCGCGGGCGGGACGATCATCGTGCGCCCGCTCGTTCCGCTCCAGGAGCGCACGCGCTACGCCGTGATCGTTACCGATCGCGTGCACGGGACGAACGGTCCGCTGCGTTCTCCGTTCGACACGATCGCGCATCCGTCGCAGCTCACGTGGCTCCACGCGATGGAGGCGTTCCTCGCGAACAACAGCCTCACGTCGCGCTTCTACGGCGACCTTCACTGGGGTCCGAGTGCGACCGGCTCGCACGTCGCGTTCGCATGGACCTTTCTCACGCAAACGACGGTGAGCGATCTCGTGGCCGCGCGCGAAGGTCTGTACGGCCGTGGGCGACTTGCGGCGCTCAGCGACGTCGCACCGCGGTTCACGCCGTTCGAGGCGCGTGGGGGCGCCGGTTGCACGACTGCGCACAACGCGAACCGCTACATCGTTCCGGCGGCTGAATTGCAGACCATTCTGCGCCAGCTCCTCCCCACCATCGGATTCGCCGGCGCGCAGGCCGAGGCGCTGGTCGCGAGCTACGACTGGGTCGACTACGTCTACATCGCGCAGATCGACACGCCGTTTCTCTCGGGCGATCCGCGCTCGCTCGATCCCGAGGCGCGATGGAACCTCGATCTCGCCGCGACCGATCCGGGGAGCGTAGGTCTCGATCACGTGCAGCTCTGGATCTACGTGCCGAAGGCGCGGCCCGGAATGAGTGCGCCGTTTCCGATCGCGTTCAACGCGCATGGCTACGGCGCCGGCGCGATGCAATCGATCGGCTTCGCGGGATACTTCGCGCGCTTCGGTCTCGCCACCGTGGCGGCGAACGCACCTGCGCACGGATTTCCACTCGGAAACGCGGTGCAATCGACGGTGCGCGCGTTCCTGCGCGGGCAGTGCCTTCGTGACTTCGGCGATTCGCTCGTCGCGGGGCGTTCGCGCGATCTCAACGGCGATGGCGAGCGCGACTCGGGCGGCGACTTCCTCACCGCGCACGTGTTCCACACGCGCGACATGATCCGTCAGACCGCGCTCGACTACATGCAAGCCATCCGCGCGTTCACCGAACCCGCGTTCGGCGCGACCGGCAGCATCGACTACAACAACGACGGACATCCCGACGCAGTCGGCGACTTGAACGGCGACGGCACGGTCGACATCGGCGGCCCGACGAACTCGTACACGATGTGGGGCGAGTCGCTCGGCGGCATCACGTCGATGGTCCTCGGCGCGCTCGATCCCGCCATCACCGCCGTCTCACCGGTGTCGGGCGGCGGTGGACTCACCGATGTCGTCGCGCGCAGCACGGTCGACGGCGTAGGCGCTGCGGTGCTCGGGCCGACGATGGGACCCATCATCGTGGCGATCCCGGCGACATCGCGTCCTGCCAACGGCAGCGTCACGCGAACCGCGTGCACACCGAACGAACTGTCGCTCCGCTTCGTCGTGCCCGACGTGACCAGCATCCACGAACTCGAGTTCGCGTGCAGCACGTTCGGCGCGAGTGATCCGCTCATGCGACCGGGCGACGACGTCGTCGTGCTGAACGATCGACTCCACACCTCGCGTTGCGCCCGCGTGCCTGCCGACGGAAAGCTTTTCCTGCCCTTCGCAGGCGATCTCGGCGACCGACTCTACGTCCGCGTTCTCGATGGGCATCGCATCGTCGACTACGGCACGTGCAGTTGCGGCCCGAACGACCCGTGCGAAGCGCATTTCCGCCGCGAAGTACGAACCTTCGAAGTCGGCGAGGGCGACTGCCGCGAATCGTGCGGTCACATCCCGCCCGCAGCGACGAGTGAGGCACCGACCGTCGCGCACTACGCGCGCACGACACCTCTCGTCTCGCCAGCGAGTGGTCTCGGACTTCGACGACAGACGAGCACGCTGCGACGCTTCATGCAGCTCGCGCAGGGCGGAATCGACCCCGGCGATCCGGTGAACTATGCGCCGCTCTTCTTGCTCCATCCGCGCACCGAGCATGCGCATCCGATCCTCGCGATGAGCACGATCGGCGACAACGACGTTCCCGTCGCCGCCGCGAACACGTTCGCGCGCGCTGCCGGCCTCGTTCCGTTCATCCGCCACGCGACCGGCACCTCGCTCGACGACTACGCGACGCCCGATGCGACGTGGGCAACGTACTCGCGCACACCGGCTGGCGTGCTGATCGACAACTTCGTGATCGAAGCCGTCGCGGGTCTCGCGCGTCGACCCGCCCCCGGACATCCGACGTATCTGTTCGACGCATCGAATCTCGACGACGGCCGCGCGACATGGGGCGAACTCGAACTCACCCCGCCGCTGCGAATGGTGCGCGCTGCACGCCCGCTGCGCGCCGCGAACAACGCGCCGATCGACCCGTCGACCGCAGCGGGTGAAGTCGCCGCCGTGTGGGCGCCGTCGAACTCCGAGCCCCTCGCGTCGTTCGTGAACGCGTATGTAGAACCCGAGGGGATCCACGGGTTCTACCCGAGCGATCCATCGCAGCCGTGGGATTCGGGCGCGTACCTCGCCAATCTCATCGCGCGCTTCTTCGCGACGCGCGGGACCGACGTGCCGTACTTCACCGACCCGACGGGGCATCAGTGCCTCGCGACGGGCCGCTGCGCGTACATGCCGGCGACACCGTAGCGATGGCCCCGGGCGCGGGCGCTAGGAACTCGGTTCGCTGTACTCGCCGATCGAGCGGAACTTCCGGTATCGATCCTCGACGAGCTGCTTCGGAGACAACGCCTTGAGCGCTGCGAGTTGCTCGGCCAGTGCTTCGCCGACGCGACGCGCGGCATCGTCGTGATCGCGATGCGCACCACCGGCAGTCTCGGGAATCACCGCGTCCGCGATACCGAAGCGATGCAGGTCGGCCGCCGTGATCTTCAACTCGGTCGCCGCGATCGGCGCCTTGCTGCCGTCTTTCCACAAGATCGACGCGCAGCCTTCGGGTGAGATCACGGAGTACGTCGCGAACTCGAGCATCAACACGCGATTCGCCACGCCGAGCGCGAGCGCGCCGCCGGATCCGCCTTCGCCGATGACGGTCGCGATGACCGGCACTTCGAGACGCGACATGGTGAGAAGACTCTGTCCGATCGCTTCCGACTGCCCGCGCTCCTCGGCGCCGAGCCCCGGATACGCACCCGGCGTATCGATGAACGTGAACACCGGTCGGCGGAAGCGGTCCGCGAGTTCCATCAAGCGGCGCGTCTTGCGATAGCCCTCGGGATTCGGCATCCCGAAGTTCCGCATCATGTTCTCTTTGGTGCCGCGCCCCTTCTGGTGCCCGATCACCATCACGCTCTCACCGCGAAATCGCGCGAAGCCGCCGACGATCGCGCGATCGTCCGAGAAGCCG
>CBIHQZ010000909.1:0-3511 GCA_966212315.1 uncultured Myxococcales bacterium | reverse complement strand
CGCACGTTCGATCAGGACTGCAGACGGTGCCGCATCCGCCGCAGTTGTTGTTGTCGTTGCGAATGTCCGTGCACGTCGCGCCGCACTGCACGCTCGGGGGCGTGCATCCGCTCGCGTCGGTCCCTTGCAACGGCCGGCAGTAACCGCCGAGGCACCCGTACCCGACGCCGCACTGCCCGCCGCAGTAGCCGCAATTGGCGCTGTCGAGTTGCGTGTTCACGCAGATGCCACCGCATACGCTCTGTCCGGGAAGGCACGATGCGCCACACGCGCCGCCCACGCAGAACTGCGTGGCCGCGCAGGCCGTGCCGCATGCGCCGCAGTTCGCCCGGTTGTTGGTGAGATCGACGCACGCGCCGCCGCAAGAAGTAGTGCCCGATGCGCACGTGGCCCGGCACGCGCCCGCGACGCACGTCTGCCCACTCGCGCAGGTGGCGCCGCACGCGCCGCAGTTGGTGCGATCGGTGTTCGTGTCGATGCAACGCATCGAACAGTTCACTCGATCCATCGGGCACGCGAACGCGCATGCCCCGGCGACGCACACTTGCCCGTCCGCGCAGCGGTTGCCGCACGCGCCGCAGTTCGTCCGGTCCTCCCGTACGTCGAGGCAGCGATCGGTGCAGTACATCTGCCCCGTCGGGCACATCATGCTGCACGCGCCGCCGACACACGTCTGACCGCCCGGACACGCCGCGCCGCACGCGCCGCAGTGCGCGGGATTGGTCATCACGTCGACGCACTCACCGGCACATGCCGCTTGTCCACCCGGGCAGGTCTGTGCGCACACGCCCTCGACGCACAGCTGACCCGACGGGCACGCCGCGCCGCATGCACCGCAATTGTTCCGGTCGACTCGCACGTCCGCGCAGTAACGCCCGCTCGTACCCGAGTCGTGCATACCGCCGTCGGGACTCGCGATGCCGTCGCATGCCGTCAGACCCGACGAGCAGTTTACGTCGCAACGTCCCATCGAACACACGAGACCGTTCGCGCAGGCAAAGCCGCATCCGCCGCAGTTGCGAGGATCGGTCATCGGGTTCGAACAGACCGCGCCGCACACCTCCTGCGGCATCGGGCACGCCAGTGCACACGCGCCGTCCGTGCATGCCTGCCCGCTCGGGCAGGCGTGTCCGCACGCTCCGCAGTTTTCCGAATCCGTCTGGGGATTGATGCACTCACCGCCGCAGATCGAGTGCGGCGCGAAGCAGATGACGCCGCGGTCGGTCGCATCGGTGCCCACGACGTCGAGGTCGCGGCGCGGGCTGCACGCGAGCAGCCACGTGGAAAGTGCCGCAAGAGAAACGAGTGCGCGAACAAGCGAAGCAGGATGACGGATCACGAAGTCCTCCGGGTCGGAGTGAAAGCGAAGGCGAAGCGAGACGTAGCGGTCATTGCGGTGTGAACCGGATCGAGGTGCCGCTGGTGATGAGGGTCTGATCGCACGAGTACTGGATCGCGCGAGTGCGGTCGCCGTTGATGATGCCGACGGCAGCAGAGTCACCCGATGCGCGCGTGCCGCCCATCATCGTGCGGTACACGAGATCGACGGTGTTGGTGCCCTCGCTCAAGAGCAACGAGAACGTCAGGTGCACGGTGGGGTCCTCGCCGCAGCAGAAGTGTTCGTCGGCCCACGTGACGACGAACTTGCGATTGGGACTCGTTCCGACCGTCGCCACGCACACGCCGGTCGCGCGGGTGTAGAGGTCATCCTGGAACGCCGCGACGGAGTTCGGCGCACTCGCGCCGAGATCGGGGAGCGGGCAGGTCGGGTAATACGCAGAGCTGGGATTCGGCCCCGCGCCGAAGGTGCCATTGCTGCTCACCCACGCGGCGGTGCCGAGGTAGTTCCACAGCACGAACGCGAACGGAACGGTGACCGGCACAGCATCGTCGTCGGCGTCCCGAAGGACGGTCAACGCGCCAGGCTGCGCGCACGCGTCGACGAAGGTCTGCGTGGAACTCGCGACAGCGTACGTTTGATACTCGCCTACGCGGCAGACACCTGCGACGCATGCGAGGCCTGTCGCACACGCAGTCCCGCACGCGCCGCAATTGGTGCGATCGCTCTGCACGTCGGTGCACGTGAGACTCGCGCCGCAGCGGACCTGGCCGCTCGTGCACGGAGGGAGGCACATCCCTTGAACGCACGTGCGATCCGACGTGCATGCGATCGTGCAACTCCCGCAATGCTGATTGTCCGAACGGATGTCCGTACAGGTCGGCCCGCACGCAACCGAAGGAGGCGCGCATCCGCCGTCGACCATCGCGAGCACCTGGCACACGCCGCCCGCACACGATTGCCCTGCCGGGCATGCGCGTCCGCACATCCCGCAGTTCGCCGGATCGTAGGCCGTGGTGGTGCACGTCGTGCCGCACATCACCTGCGGCGTCGCGCACACCGTGGTGCACACGCCCGCCGTGCAGATCTGCCCGCCGCTGCAACGAGTGCCGCACGCGCCGCAGTTGTTCACGTCGTTGGCAACGGTCACGCAACGACCGCTGCACGCGATCTGCCCCGCGACGCATTCATCCGAGCACGTGCCCGCACTGCACACCTGGCCGCCGGCGCACGCGTGACCGCACGACCCGCAGTTCGCGGTGTCCGTCGCGACGTCGGCGCAGCGATTGGAGCAAACGCTCTGTCCGGTGGGACACGACACAGTGCAAGCGCCGGCGACGCAGACTTCGCCCGTCGGGCAGACGGTCCCGCACGCGCCGCAGTTGGCGGGATCGCTCGCGACCTCCGAGCACACGCCGCCGCATCGAGACTGCCCCATGGCGCACTCGGCCGCGCACACGCCACCGGTGCACACTTGCCCGACGCCGCAGACGATCCCGCAGGCGCCACAGTTGGTGGGGTCGCTCGTGGTGTTCGCGCACCCGTCGCCGCAGGCGATCTGCTCGATCGGGCAATTGAGGCGACAGCCGCCGCCCTGACAGAGGCTGCCCACGCCGCACATACGGCCGCAGACGCCACAGTTGTTCGAATCGTTGTTGCGGTCGACGCAGTAGCGCGCACTCCCGGCGTCACCGCCGCATTGCGCGAGGAGCGGACCGCACTGCAGCGCGCACGATCCGTTCGAGCACACCTCGCCCGGGTTGCACGCGTGTCCGCACGATCCGCAGTTGGCGGAGTCTGTCTGCAAGGACACGCACTGCCCGTTGCAGTCCATCTGCACGCTCGGGCACGAGAGCTGGCACACGCCGCCGACGCAGACTTCGCCGAGATCGCAGGCCGTTCCGCAGGAGCCGCAATGCGAACGATCCGCGCGCGGATCGAGGCAGCGAAAGCCGCACATCACCGAAGGCGGCAGGCATGGCGTGCCGCTGTCGATGCCTACGTCGGCATCGAGGCCACCATCGTTCGCGGGTTGAGTGGGCCCACACGCGAACATCGCGGTGGTGAGCAGACAGAGAATGGAGAGTGTTCGAAGAAAGGGCACAACGCGCCTCCTGACGGCGAAGGCGCGATGGTCGATGGGGAGGATCGCCGCGTCAATCGCGACGCGAG
>CBIHQZ010000908.1:0-3514 GCA_966212315.1 uncultured Myxococcales bacterium | reverse complement strand
CGGCGCGCGGTTCCGCGTGCTTCTCGACGAAGAGCGTCCAGCGGACCCAGAGCGCGCGCGAACCGTCGGGTGCGTTCAGCCGAAGAAACCAGCTCTCGACGTGACCGCCGCGCGCATCGGGTCGGAATGCAGGACGATCGTGGTCGACCGCGTTCACGCGTAGGCCTCTCCCGTGGCCTGCGTTCGTTCACTGCGCGGCGCACTCTCGGCGACCGGTCTGTGCACGAGCCGCGCGTCGAGAATCTCCGCAGCGCGCAATGCCATCGCCATGATGGTCATCTGCGGATTCACGCCCAGCGAACTCGGCACCGTGCTTCCGTCGACGATGTAGAGCCCTCGCACATCATGCGTTTCGTGATCGGGCGCCACGACGCTCGCACTCGGATCCACACCCATGCGGCACGTCCCGAGCGGATGGTACGCACTCACGTCGAAGTCCCCCGCCCGCAATCGCGCAGCACGCAGTCGCGCGAGGTCGTCGCTCGATCGGAGTTCGTCGAAGCCCGCAACGGTGGGAAACACCGAACGCGCGCCGGCCGCGAGATACAGCTCGGAGAGTAACTCCACGCAGCGCTGCATCTTGCGCGTGTCGGGCTCGTTCAAGTTGTAGGTCATCATCGTGCGACCGCCGGGACCGCGGAACACGCGACCGCGCGACGAGTCCTCGATCATGAATCCGAACGTGCAGAGGTTCGGGTACTGCTCCATCACTTCGACGAAGCGCCGTCCGGTGAGCTGCATCGCGATCGCGGTGATGTCGACCGGTGTGCTCGCGCCTTCGAGCATCATGCCTTCTTCGGCGAACTGTTCGACCGTGTAGCCCTGCGGGATGCCGCGGTTCATGTCGATGCGTTCGTCGAAGAGCGCGAACACCGCGCCGCACGGGTGGATCGAGAGATTCCGCCCGACCATGCCGCTCGAGTTCGCGAGGTTGCCGTTGCCTTGCAGCAACACCGGCGTCATCAACGTTCCGCACGCGAGCACGGTGAACTTCGCATCGACGCGAATCGTGCCGCCGCCCTTGGCGCGTGCGACGACACCGCGCGCGACGCCGTTCTCGACGACGACCTTCTCGACCTTCGCGCTCGATACCAGCATCGCGCCGCGTTCGAGCGCCATCGGCACGTAGCTCACGTCGGTGCTGCGTTTCGCGCCCGTCGGGCAGCCGAAACAGCACACACCCTGTCCGTCGCAATCGGGCGCGTTGCGTCGCAGCGGGCCATGGATCCACCCGAGTCGATCCGCGCCGCGCGCGATCACGCGACCGACGCCGCCGACGTGTTCCATGCGCGCGCGATCGACGCCCAGCACGTGCTCTACGCGGGCGTAGTAGCTGTCCATGCTCTCCGACGAGAACATCGAGAGCCCGAAGTCACTGCGCCATCGCGAGAACGTTCGCTCGGGCGTGCGGTAACACGTGCCGGAGTTCACCGTCGTCGTGCCGCCCACTGTCACGCCCGCCCACACGGGCGCTGCGACGTTGCCGAGCGCGATGGTCATTCCGCCGTCGCGATACATCGTGCGCGTCATCTCGGCGGCGTGGCCGGTGAAGTCACCGCGACGGAAGTAACGCCCCTCTTCGATCATCAACACCGCGTGTCCGCGGCGCGCGAGTTCGTACGCGAGCGGTGCGCCGCCCGCGCCGGTGCCGACGATGACGACGTCGCACTCGATCGGCATGTCCTCGCGAACCTCGCGTCCGTCGGTGACCTGCGCGAGCCAGCGCGGTGTCTCGTCGGTCGCGCGCGCCACGCCGTAGGGCGATCCGCTCTTCGCGAACATCTCTGGCGTGTCGAAGTGCACGGACTTCAGCGCAGCAGTGATGCCGCGAAGTGCGTGACGGATCGTCGATACGCCGGATGCGTTCCAGCGCTCGAGGAGCTTCATCCGCCTGTCGAGCGGCAGCCGCGAGAACGGCTTTCCCGTGAACGCGATCGCACCCGTCTCGATCGCCCAGATCCCGGGCTTCGTCGCGGCGCCTGCCCACGACGGGATCCCCGTGATGTGTCGCTCGAATCGTTCGACGGTGGATTCACCGCCAGCCGGAACCCACGCCCCACCCGGCACGACCGCCTCGGCGATCTTTGCCAGCACGGTGCGTTCACGCGCGCTGTAGTACCCCATGGATCTAGACGTAGCGGGTCGTCAGGCGGAGATCAATACCGTGACGGGTTGGTCACGTTGTCAGACATCGACCTTGCTCCATAGCTCACGACGAAGCTTTTCTTTGCTGCGATCCGTGCGGGTGACGATTCGCGCCGCGGAAAGCGCCGCCAGCCATTCGCCCTCTTCGCCGAGGCCGGGGACGACCTGCGGCCCGACGGTGATGAGATTGCGAATCTCGGTGCGACCCGGGGTCGCGCAGATGCCGAGCATGCCGTCGGGATCGGCGCGTTCGACGACGCGCATCGGTTCGATCGGTTCGCGACGGCGCTCGGCCGGGAATGACGTCTCGCCGCGCACGCGATCTTCGAGTGGCAGGCCGTCGTGCGGGCTGTCGACGATCTGCAGGTTGCGGTCGAGGAAGGGCACGAGTTCGCGCAACGCATCGAGCACTCGCGCGCGCTGCTTGTGGAGGTAGCTCTCGCCTTCGTCGACGCTCGCGCGCGGTAGCAGTGCCTGCACGGTGGCCACGATGCGACCGTCGCTGGCGGGCGCGGCGCGTTCGATGAAGAGAAGATTCTCTTCGCACAGCGGTCGCTGGCGATCGAGCACGTGATAGCTCCGCGTCGCCATCCCGGCGGGGATTCCGTCGGGCGCGAGAACGGCGTTGAGCGTGTAGCGGTAGTAGCGCGGTTCGTGCGCGAACATCGCTTCCGCGACCGAGTCGCCGGCACTGTGTTCCGCGAGACGAAACGCACTCGCGAGATCGAGTGACGTGAGCACGAACGCGCAGCCGAGGCGCTCGTCGGCGGCCGCGAGATCGACGCCCTTCACGCGCCCGCGTTCGGTCACGATGCGCGCGGCGTGTTCGCGCGGATGCACGTCGCCACCGTGCTGCACGATCTTCTCTTCGAACATGCGCGCGAGTGCGTCGCGTCCGCCCTCGAACGACGGCGCGCCGCGAATGGCGAGGCCGTGCGCGCGAAGGAGCCGCATCGGATTGGCTTGATCGGGATCGACCGCGGTGGCGAATCGAGCCTGCGCGTTCACGAACGCACGGAACGGATGCTGCGCCGGGAAATCTCCGAACGGATCGGCATGCGGGTCGCGCACCGAGGCGATGCGATGGGCCGCGCGATTCACACTGCGACGCTCGAACCATCCATCGGGCGGCCACACGCGATCGGTCCCGAAGAGTGCGTCGAGCGGGACCATGTCGTGCGCGAGCGACGTGTAGAACGCCTCCATCGGCCGGCGCAGTTCGGGGAACTCGCGTTCGAGTTCGGTGAGCAACGCTTCGGCGCCCGCGTGCACGTCGATGCGATGCCCCGGCAGCGCGACCTGATAGAGCGGCTCGAGTGCGCGCACGCGACGACGCACGAGGGGCGTGAGCGCGAGTTCCGAGCAGATG
>CBIHQZ010000907.1:0-3514 GCA_966212315.1 uncultured Myxococcales bacterium | reverse complement strand
AGCGTGTCGCGGCATCGAAGGTACTCGCGGGTCCGAGCGCGAAGTTCGAGGGCGATCGCGCGCGGCTCGTGCAGGCCGTTCACGACGCGCTCTACTGCTCGAAGATCTGTTCGTACGCGCAGGGGTTCCAACTGCTGCGCGCCGCGCAAGGCGAGTATCACTGGCGCCTCGACTTCGGAACGATCGCGCAGATCTGGCGAGGCGGCTGCATCATCCGCGCGCGCTTTCTGCAGAAGATCACCGAGGCGTACGGACGCGACCCATCGCTCGCCAACCTGCTGCTCGACACGTATTTCCAAGCCGAGATCGCGCGATGTCAGGGTCACTGGCGCGAGGTCGTGTCGCTGTGCGCACTGCATGGCGTACCGGCCCCGAGCTTCGCTTCGTCGCTCGCGTACTACGACGGTTACCGCGCCGAGCGACTCCCCGCGAATCTTATCCAAGCGCAACGCGACTACTTCGGCGCGCACACGTACGAACGCGTCGATGCGGCGCGCGGTGAGTTCTTTCATCTCGATTGGCCCGCGAAGGATCGGCCGCAGCACAAGGTGTGAACCGCCGCTGCTCTGCCCGGTCACCCGCCCCGCTCGTCTCGACGCGACCGTCTCTCGCTCCATCGATCCTGCGAAACCATCCACCGAACGCGTTGCGCGCGTGATCGATCACAATGCTTTCGTCGATGAATCGCCGCGCATTCGTCTTTGAATCATGCGCTTGACAATCAATAAGCCGTTGCTTATAAGCTCCTCATGCAGCGCGCGATCGCCGCCGAAAACAAGATCTTCCAAGCGCTCGCCGACCCGAGCCGCCGCGCGATCTTCGAATCGCTCACGGCCGGTGAAGCCGCGGTGAAAGACCTCACCGCCCGCTTCCACATCTCGCAGCCCGCCATCTCGCAGCACCTCGCGGCGCTGAAGGAAGCAGGCCTCGTGAGCGGGCGGCGCGAGGGGCGCAGCGTCTACTACTGCGTCGAGCCGCAAGGAATGAAGCCGCTCATCGACTGGATCACGCACTACCGCGCGTTCTGGACCGAACGCGTCGATCGTCTGGAACAATTGTTGGAGAAAATGGACGAATGAATCTCATCGAAACAACCGCCCCGTCTCAGACCGAAACCATCTCGTTCGAATTCGATTTGAAACACTCGCCCAAGAAGGTCTGGCGGGCGCTCACCGACCCGGCGCTGCTCGCCGAGTGGCTATTGCCGGTGATCGAACTGAAGCTCGAACCCGGCGCGGCATTCATGTTCAAGACGCAGGCGTATCCAGGGTGGGACGGCACGGTGAACTGCCGCATCCTCGAGATCGACGAGCCGAACAAGCTGAGCTACGCGTGGACCGTTCCGTTCCTCGACACCGTCGTGACCTTCACGCTTCGGCCGACCGAATCGGGCACGCACATGACGCTCGTTCAATCCGGTTTCAAGGCGGCGCAGAAGCAGGAATTCGGCGGCGCGCGCTACGGCTGGAAGATGATGGGCGGAAAGCTCGTCGACCTGCTCGCGAGGGTCGCGTGAACAACTTCATTCGCCAGAGTCATCGCTGGTTGTCCATCGTGTTCACCGTGACGGTGATCCTGAACTTCGTTGCGAGAGGGATGCGGCACGGCGAGCCTCCCCCAGCGGTGACGTACTCGCCGCTGCTGCCGCTCTTCTTGCTGCTGTTCAGCGGGCTCTACCTGTTCGCGCTGCCGTACATGACGAAGTCGCGTAGTGCGCGGCGCGCGTGAGCGGACGCGCCGTCGACCGGTGTTCTTGCCTGTGTTCGCAGCGATCAAACGTGGTTCGTAGATCCGAGGCTGAGGTCTGCGAATGTGCTCGTCGATCCGCTGCACCCCGCGAGACCGCGGATCATATTGAAACGGATGTCGTTCACTTCCATTGACGCCGAGAGCCGGCGGTACCGCGCGTGCTGGAATTCGCTCCGGCAGAGCCGGCGCGCGCTAGCGGTCGCACTCGCGCTGATGGTGATCGGGGGGGTCGCGGGAAAGTGGCTGATCCCCGAGATCGCGATACCCATCGTGCTTGCGGGGTTTGTCACGTGGTTCGTTGCGTGGATGCGGCACGCCTCGTTCCTCTGCCCGCGATGCGGGAACAGTTACTTCGTGCGGACCCATACGCGCAGCAACATGCATCCGCGGTGTGCGACGTGCGACCTCGCGCAGTGGGCCGAATATGACCCGGAGCCTTCCGCTCCGTATCGCGACTCGGACTGAGGAACGCGATCCCGCGTTTCGCTACGCGCGCCGCGCGAAAGATGATTGCGGAAGCGCGAGCGTCCGCCCTCTGTCGCACACGCACCCATGGCAAACCCCCTCCCCACGTGGTGCCCGCACGCTGGTAAGCCCGGCCCCCAGGGATGCCCTCCCAGGGCTATTTTCCCGGCGATTTGCGCCCTCCCGTGACCGGCACACCGGCTGCAAACGACTCGCCCCGAGGTGGCGATGAACCGATCGACGCGATTCTCTGGCTGGATCCGCGGACTCTCTTTCGCAGCGCTCGTGGTTGCGGCTGGATGTTCGGCGGAAGACCCCGAGCAGACCGCGACGATCATGCGGCCGCCCTCACAACTGGCGGTTCACGTCTCGCTCGAACCGGGCGGCGCCGCGACGATCGTATCGACCACCGTCACGGGCGGCAGTGCGCAGAACACGGAGACGCACACCGATCACATACTCACGTACACCTTCCGAAGCGGGCACACCGTCTTCGCGACGGGCAACGTCGACGATCCGCGACCGGTGCACGCAGAGTGGTTCGAGAACGGAACCGCGCAGCGCGCCGAAGCGATGCAGTCGTTCTCGTCGATCATGTTGCAACTGCCCGCGCGCCGCGGCGTGCTCGAGTTCGTCGATCAGGACGGAGCCACCGTTGCTCAGGTGGACATCGCGCCGCCCGTCGACGCGGCGCCCCCCGGCACGGCGGTGCAGCAGTTGATCAGCCCCGGAACCGACGTGATCGGCGCGCCGGTGAAGGTCATCGACCACGGATCATCCGACGCCGCGCTCGATATTCTGTTCCTGCCCGAGGGATACACGTCCGCCGAACTCCCGCGCTTCGCCGCCGATGTCTCGCGGGTCGCGAGTGAACTCGCCGCACGTCCCGATTACGGTCGCCACTTCGATCAGATCAACATCTGGCGCATCGACGTTCGCTCCGCGAACTCGGGCGTGAGTGCCGCGACCGGCGCGCTGACCGACACTGCTTTTGCGATTCGCCGCGATGCGACGCTCGATCGACTGCTGATCTCGGGTGATCGACGCGGCATGGCGGCGGCGCGCGAGCTGGGAACGCGCGTGCATGCCGATCGCGTCATCATCATCGCGAACACCACCTACGGCGGCGCGGGCGGCGAGATCGCGGTCGCAGCCAACGATCCGTCGCTGAGCAACGTCGTGGCGCACGAACTCGGGCACTCGATGCTCGGCCTCGCCGACGAGTACTTCGACGCGGTTCATTCCGAGCGCAGCGCGAGCGAGTGTGCGGCCGCCCCCGCGGGCGGACCGAATGTCTCGA
>CBIHQZ010000906.1:0-3517 GCA_966212315.1 uncultured Myxococcales bacterium | reverse complement strand
GACCGAACGGTCCGGCCCTGTCACTGCGAATGGTGGGCATGCATTCGTGACCGCTCGGACCCGTGTACGGATAAGCCGCTTCGCCCACGTGCGGCTGCTTCGCGTCCTCGAACTTGCCGCCCTTCGAGATGCTCAAGAAATCCATCCCGGCGCGCGCGAACTCGACGCCGAAGAACGCCGCGTCATCGACACGGTTGCCGCCCTCGATGACTTCGTCGCCGAGAAAACGGCATCCCACCGCGACCCGCTCGCCGACGCGCGCGTGCACCGCCTCGAACACTTCGAGCGGCAATCGCACCCGCTGTTCGCGCGGACCGCCGTAGCCGTCGGTGCGGTCGTTCAAGGCGGAGAGAAACGAGGCCATGGTGTAGGCGTGCGCGTAGTGAAGCTCGATGCCGTCGAAACCGGCGCGCACCGCGCGTTCCGCGGCCGAGGCGAACAAGTCGGGCAGCACCTGCGGCAACTCGCGCACGTGCGGAAGGTGCACGTCCGTGACCCGTTCGCGCGCGCCCATCCGAAGCGATTCGAGTTCGCGTGATGACAGCACGCTGTCGAGTTGCGCATCGGGCATCGTCGCGAGATGCGCGCGCACGGCGTCGTCGGTCGCGCTGCGCCACGCGCCGTCCGCGGTGACCTCGGCGAGCGCGTCACGGTGGCGGTCGCTCACCGCGAGAAACCGCGCGAAGTACTTCTCGGGCTCGGGGCGGCGCTTGATCGAGAGAAAGTCGATCAGCTGGACGAACAGCTTCGTCTCACCCTTCGAGCGTTCGTGCACCGTGTCGACCAACCGCGCGAGTCCGTCGTGGAAGCGATCGTGTCCGATGCGGAGCAATGGTCCGCTCGGCACGTCGCGGATGCCCGTGGCCTCGATGACGATCACGCCGGGTCGTCCGTCGGCGTAGCGCCCGTACCAGTCGATCACCTCGGGCGTGACGAACCCGTCGTCGGTCGCGCGCCACGGGACCATCGCCGGAACCCACGTGCGTGTGCGCGCTTCGCAACGCGGTCCGAGCCGCACGGGCGAGAACCATCGTGAGCGCGCCACTTCATCGGCGCTCGGCCAGACCTCGGGTGGAATCGGGTGGTGAACGGCGGTCATGGAGCGGTGCGGCAACGCGCCGAAACGAAGCGTTCCGAGGCGAACAGTGGTTCCGATGCTCATGGATCGCAAGCGGGTTCTCGGCTATCAGAACCGCGTGCAATTTCTCACGCCGCGCAACGCCGATCGCCCCGCCGACGACCCGATCTTTGCCCTGAATCGCGAAGCTACTCAGCGTCGCGCTGCGGGCGAGAAGATCATCAACGCGACCGTGGGTGCGTTGCTCGAAGACGACGGCTCGCTCGCGGTACTGCCGTCGGTGATGGAAGCGTTGCACGCGGTGCCGGCCGCGAAAGCCGCGGGCTACGCGCCGATCGGCGGGGCCCCTGATTTCCTGGCCGCCGCCGTGAACGACCTGCTCGGTGGAACGCCGCTCGCCGCGCAAGCGGTGGCGTGCACGACGCCGGGCGGAACGGGCGCGCTCCGTCACGCGGTGTCGCTCTTTCTCGAGCGCGGGCAGTCGCTCGTCACGAGTTCGTTCTACTGGGGCCCGTACGCGACGATCTGCGACGAAGGCGAGCGATCGCTGACGACCTTCGAGATGTTCGACGCGAACGGTCGCTTCAACACTGCAGCGTTCGCGAAGACCCTCGACGAAGCGGCCGCGAAGCAGGGCCGCCTCCTGGTGTTCCTGAACGATCCTTGTCACAACCCGACGGGCTATTCGCTCGACGCGGACGAATGGCGCGAGTCGATCGAAGTGCTCACGCGCGCGGCCGCGAAGGTGCCGCTGGTGGTGCTGTGCGACGTCGCGTATCTCGCGTACGCCCGCGATCAGAAGAGCTTCCTCGCGCACGTCGCGCCGCTCACGGAGCGCGCGATGGTGGTGTTCGCGTGGTCGGCGAGCAAGTCGTTCACGCAGTACGGCATGCGAGTGGGTGCCCTCATCGCGTGCAGTGCCGACGCGGCGCAGCGCAGCGCGGTGCAACGCGCGATGTCGTTCGCTTCGCGCGGCACGTGGAGCAATTGCAACGCAGCGGGGCAAGCGGCGGTCACGCGCTGTCTCACCGATGCGACCATGAAGTCGCGCGTCGATGCCGAGCGCCAGCGGTTGACGGCTTTCCTGGCCGCGCGCGTGGATGCATTCAACAAGGCCGCGCACGCGACGAAGATCCGCTACCCGCGCTACGACGGCGGGTTCTTCGTGACGGTGTTCGCGCGCGATGCGGCGAAGGCCGCCGAGCAGTTGAAGACGCACGGCGTGTTCGTCGTGCCGCAGAAGGGCGCGGTGCGCGTCGCGCTGTGCGGTGTGTCGCAAGCCGACGTGCCGGCACTCGTGAAGGCGCTCGACGCCTGCGTCGGCGAGTAGCAAACCCGTCCCGCCGCACTCGAGCGGCGGGCCAACGGGCCGCCGGCTTCCATCGAGCGACCCGGCCTTCGCAGGGCTATCCGCTGACGAGTGTCTTGCCTCCGTTCCCCACTACGAAGCGCGTTCCTCAGACCCCATGAAGGTGGGGTCGCTCGATGGAAGCCTGGGCCTGTTCGCCCCAGGCGAGGTCGTGCGATGGCACGCAGTCGAAGGACGCCATCGCGCTCACGCGCGTGCGTGGTTCGACAAGCTCACCATGAACGCAAGCGCCCCCGGCCCCCCTACGGCACCAATCGCTGCAGCGCCGCTTCGTCGTCGATCTCCATCGCGCGCTCTGCTTCGAGTGCCACTTGATCACGTCCGAGCGTCACGACCGCGAGTGTCTTGCCGTCCTTGCGATACGCGAGCGCCGCATCGCGCTGATCGACCGATCCGTTGACGTCGATGCGATCCCACCCTTCGGCGTGACCCACATACGAGATCGTCACGTCGTAGTGCGCGCTCCAGAAGAACGGCACGTCACGAAACGCCTCGTTCGCGCCGAGAATGTTGCGCGCCGCGCATTGCCCCTGTCGTTGCGCGGCCACCCAGTGCTCGACGCGAATCGCTGCACCCGAACGCTGGTCGGGATAGCGCGCGATGTCGCCGACCGCCCACACCCCCGGCGCGGACGTTGCGAAGGTCTTGTCGACGACGACGCCGTTGTCGACCTTCAGCCCCGCGCTCTGCGCGAGTTGCACGTTCGGTCGCACGCCCACGCCCATCACGACCAGATCCGCCGGGAGCGTGCCGCCGCTCGCGAGTTGCACGCCCGCGTCGCCGATGCTCACCGGTGAGTCATCGAGATGGAAGCGAACGCCTTTCGATTCGTGTAGCGCACGGATCATGTCGCCGAGCGCCGGGCCGAGGACCCGCTCGAGCGGACGCGTTTCCCTGCCCACGACATCGACCTCGAGTCCGCGCGCGCGCAGCGATGCCGCGACCTCCAGACCGATGAAGCTCGATCCGATGATCACCGCGCGCTTTGCCTTCGCTGCGCCGTCGATGATGGCGCGGCTCTGCGCAAGGGTGCGAAGCAGATGCACCTCCGGACGATCACTTCCCGTGAT
>CBIHQZ010000905.1:0-3524 GCA_966212315.1 uncultured Myxococcales bacterium | reverse complement strand
CCGTAGGCCTTGGCGACGCCCAGGGCCTCGCCCACCGAGACCAGGTTGGCCGCCGCCAGGACGTTGTTGAGGAGCTTGACGACGTTGCCGCTGCCGGGGCCGCCGATGTGGTTGTACCTGCCGGCGGTGAGTGCCAGCAGGACGATCCAGGACCGAAAGCGCATGCGCGGAGCATACGGGAGCGCGCGCGTTCCATGCGATCCCGAACGCAATGTCGAGCAATGCTAGGGCGTGCGTTCGAGCGGCAGAGGGCCGGACGAAACCGCACGCACGTGCAACAGCGCCGCAAGGGTGTCGTGCACGACGACCGACGATGTGGGGGTCTCGACGTCACGTCCCGCACGCGCGAAGCCGGGGGCGCGAACGAGGAGCGGGATCGTGCGGTCGTACCGGTACGGTGAGCCATGGCTCGTGCCGAAGCCGATGGTGTAGTTCGCGTCGAAGAAGGCGCCCGTGTTGCTGACCATGTAGAACGGCGGGGCGTCCGTCGGGATCGATCGGCATACCAGCGCGTCGAGTGAGTCGTCGGCATCGTCGCCGCAGGACGACCGCGGGTTCGCGGCGTCGTACACGGCGCGCATTCCGGGCATCCGCTCGATGCGCGTGCGCAGCGCGGCCATCAAGCGGGCGCGACGCGCCGGCGCGAGCGCGTTCGCTTCGGGGGTGAGAAAAACGTACGGGTCGGCGACGCCGAGCACCCAGCGCCCCGGCCCGAGCGATTCTGTCGCGGCGAGGCGCAGATCGTCCGCGATCGGATCGTCGACAAGCCGCACCATGTGACCGCACGAGCGCTCGAACGTGTCGGATCCGGGCGCTGCGTTCGACCCGCACCAGGGGCGGGTTGCGGCGATCGTCTCGACCGCCTCGGGAAGTTGCGTACCGCCGTGATCCGCGGAGAGCACGACTGCCCAGTGCTCGGCGCCGACGAGGCGATCGAGGTCGCCGAAGAACCGGCCGAGCGCGCCGTCGAGTCGTCGTACTTCGTCCCAGGCTTCCCACGAATCGGGGCCGAACAGATGCCCGACGTAGTCGTGCGATGACAGCGAGAGCGCGAGGAACATCGGCGCTCCCACGTGCCGCGCATGCTCGATTGCAGCGGTGCCGACCGCGAGCACGAGTTCGTCACCGCGAGGACTCGCTCGCAGCGCAGATCCCGGTCGATGCGCGTGCGCGAAGTCGTGCGGAAAGGTCGTGCCGAAACCTTCCAGGTCACCCTCGCCTCGTTGCGCATCAGGGGTCGCAGCATGCGAAGCGAGCCATGTCGCATCGAGCGGATCCCACGGCGTCTCACGCCGCGCGCGGATCGATTCGGGCGTTGCAAACCGCGTCGCCCATCCAGGGAACGACGTCGCGAATGCGGTCGATGTTGCGAGGCGATCGTTCGCAGCATCGAACCAGATCACGCCGTCGGGGTGCCGTCCGCCGCCGAAGATCGCGCCGCGGTCCTTGAGCGAGACGCTGATGATGACAGCGTTGGCATCGCGCGCGCGAAGATCATCCGCGATGGTCGATACGCGCAGTCGCTCGATCGACGATCCGATGTCGCTCGTCGCGCCGTGCACATCGACGAGATGCGAGCCTTCGTCGCGCAAGATCGAAACGCGGGCACCATGCTCGTCGACGACTTCGTTCGCGTAGATCCCCGAGTCGCGCGGGGGCCGTCCGGTGAAGAGCATCGCGTGGCCCGGCGCTGTGTCCGTCGCCGCATACGGATGCTCCACCCGATGCACCCACGTACCTTCGCGTCGGAGCCGCGCGAAACCGCCGTCACTCGGGAGCGCAGGGATGCGCGTGTCCGCGATCCACGCGCCGAATTGATCGACGACGATCGCTACGACGACATCGGGCGGAGATGGAGGTGGCGATGGTTGCACGGACGCGACGGCGACCGGGGCCGCTCGGCGCGCCGGACACCCGAGAACCGTGGCGCACACGATCACGCCGAACCGCGAGAAGCGCCGCGGTGTCACGCGTCGCTCAGTTCTCGTCGTCGAAAGTCGGCACGCGAGCACCCGGCACCACCACGTCTTCGATGGCGGCACCAGCGGCGGGAGCGATGCTCAGGCGACCGCGCTCCGCGAGCAACGGCGCGTCGTTCAGCGTGCCGTCCTTCAGCGCGGCAAGCGTCTTGTCGACGAGTTCGTCGCGTACCGACACGAGCGTGAAGCGATCGCGCACGAATACCCGACCCATGTCACGACGCTGCAATCCGGCCTTGTCTCGTACGAGGCGCGCGATGTCGCCGGCACGAATGCCGTCGCGACGTCCGAGCGCGATCCGGATCTCGCCCATCCCTTCCTCGGCGTTCTCGTACTCGGACACGGGCTGCGCGCCTTCGGCGTGGTGGACATCCAGGCGACGCGGTTTCTCGGTGCTCGGCGCCGGCGCTGCTGCGGGCGCAACGGGTGCGGACGCTTGCGCAGGAGACTGCTCGTTACGGCGCGGACGCTCGCGGGGTTCACGGTCGCGCGGCGCGCTCGGCCCGCGGGCGTCGCGAGACGGTTCGCGCGACTCACGACGGTCACGACTGCCTTCACGCGACGGGCGCGGTTCCTGTTCACGCGGCGCCGAACGCGCTTCGTGCGCTGCGGCTGTGACATCGCCCGAGACCTTCACACTCACTGCGCCCACGGCGGCCGGCGCGGTCGCTTGCACCACTGCCTGACGCGTCGCCATGTGGAAGAACTCGCCGACGAGGAACGCCACCAGACGTTCCGAGTCATCGTATGTGAGCAACCGCTTCGCGAGCGCCGCGGCTTCTTCGCCAGGCTCCGACACGATCGCTTCGCGCAGCAACGCAAGACGTTCGATCTCGCGCCGCGTCTTCTCTTCCGCCGACGACGGCAGCGTGCGCTCGATCGGACGAATCCCGTACGTCAGCCGCAGCATGTACAGGTTGCCGATGTCCTTCGGACCGATCAGCGAGATCGCAGTGCCACGTCGCCCCGCACGACCGGTTCGGCCGGTGCGATGCACGTACTGCTCGGCGCTCTCGGGGAAGCCGAAGTTGATCACGTGCGAGAGATTCGAGATGTCGATCCCGCGCGCGGCGACGTCGGTCGCGACGAGATACTGCAATTTGCCGGTGCGAAGCGCCGCGAGGACACGTTCGCGGCTCGACTGCTCGAGATCGCCGTTCAAGTAGTCCGCCGCCATTCCGCGGCGCTGCAGATCCGCCGAGACCTTCTCGGTCTCGTCCTTCGTGTTGCAGAAGATGATGGCTCCTTCGGGCTTCTCGACTTCGAGAATTCGCGCCAGTTCGGTCGAACGCGACGCGCTGCCGACGAAGTACACGTAGTGCGTGATGTCCGAGGGCGCGACGTTGTCGGTCGACAACGTGATGAACTCGGGATTGACGAGATGCCGTCGCGCGAGACGCTGGATCGACTCCGGCATCGTCGCCGAGAAGAGCAGCGCCTGACGTTTTCCGGGCGCCGGGATGAACGACAGGATCGCGTTGAGTTCTTCGGCGAAACCCATCGAGAGCATCTCGTCGGCTTCGTCGAGAATGATCGTACGTAGAC
>CBIHQZ010000904.1:0-3537 GCA_966212315.1 uncultured Myxococcales bacterium | reverse complement strand
CGGGCCGTTTCTTGAGCATCGCGACGGTCCATTGACCGAGCATCGGGCTCGCTTCTTCGTAGCTCCCGGTCTTCAGTTCGTTGCCGGGCAACCGTTGCATCGCGGCGCCGAACTCGTCGCTCGTGTTGTTGACCGCTTCATCGCCACCATCGTCCGACGGCGCGCGCAGAAGGTAGAGCCCCGCGTGCGTCGTGACGAACGCATCGTCGCTCCCTCGCAACGCATCGACGAAGTATCGATAGAGCGACTCCACGTGCCCGCGAAGTATATCCCGCGAGCGTCGTGTCAGGCCGGCTTCTCGGCAGCCGACGGCAGCGTGAACCAGAACGTGGCCCCCGCGCCCGGTTCACTCTCGACACCGATGCGGCCACCGTGCGCTTCGACGATTCCCTTCGAGATCGCGAGCCCGAGACCGGCCCCTTCGCGCGCCTCGCGGTCGCCCTGCCAGAATCGATCGAAGATTCGCGGCTGATCCACGCGCGCGATGCCCGGTCCGGTGTCCTGCACGGCGAGTCGCACACCGATTTCGTCGCGCTCGGCGATCACGGTGATCTGCCCGCCCCGCGGTGTGAACTTCAGCGCGTTTCCGACAAGGTTGCCGAGAACCTGCAGCGCGCGATCGCGATCGCACGCCACGATCGGCAGCGCTTCTTCGGTGCGCGCGACGATCCTGATGCCCTTCTCCTGCCCGAGGGGCCGAAGAAGATCCGCGATCTCGACCGCGATCGTCGCCGCGTCGTGCCGCGCGATCTCCACGGTGAGACGCCCGCCCTCGATGCGAGCGACGTCGAGCAAGTCGCGAATGAGATGGTTCATCCGTTCGGCAGCTCGGTTCATCCGATCGAGTTGCCGTGCGAGACGCGGGTCGCGATCCTCGATCGCCTTTCGCATCAGTGACACGCCGGTGAACATCACGTTCAGCGGGTTGCGAAGATCGTGTGACACGATCGCGAGGACTTCCTCGCGGGCGCGCACAGCCTGGCGCGCTTCGTCGTAGAGCCGTGCGTTGTCGACGCCGAGCGCGATCTGGCGACTCACCGCCACGGAGATCTCGAAGTCTTCGCGCGAAAACTGACGCCCGCCGCGGAACGCGAGGAACGCGATCGCCCCGAGTGTTCGATCGCGCGCGGACAGTGGCACCACGATGGACGGCGCGAGGTCGAGGTCGCCGATGATGCGCACCTGCTCGGGAGACGTCGCGCCCTTCAAGAGCGACGGCTCGAGATCGACGATGGCGGCGCGACCATCGGGAATCGCATCGAGGATCGAGACGAAATCGTTCGCGTCGGTTCCCCGGCGCAACGCCTTCTGCACGCGCTCGGTGCCCGCCGCGTCCTGTCCGTGGATCACCGGCGGACGGGTGCCCGTTGCAGATCCGGGCGCCATCTCGATCACACACGCATCCGCGAGTTGCGGCACCATCCACTGCGCGAGCGCGAGCAGCATCTCGTCGAGATCGAGCGAGCCGCCCGAGATCCGCGCGGCATCCGCGAGTACGCGCGAACGTCGCTCGGCGGCTTCGGCCTGGGTGCGCGCGCCGACCTCGCGCAGAAATCTCTCGGTCGATTCTTCGGCACGACGGCGAGCGAGCGCGGATCGCATCGCATGCAGCAAGACATCTGCACCCGCGCGTCGTCGCGGCACCGCATCTTGCGCACCGGCTCGCAATGCAGCTTTCGCCGGCGCATCTTGCACGTCTTCGGAAAGCACCAGGATCGGCAGCCCCGGGGTGACACGGTGCAACCGCATGACCGCTTCCGCCGCGGATCCCTCCGCCAGCATGCCCGACACCAGCGCGATGTCGTACGCGCGCTGCGCCAGTTGCGCGAGTGAATCACCGAGTCGCGAAGTCGCCGTGAGATCGACCTCCGCATCGAGCTGCGACACCAGGCGGTCTCGCTCGATGACGTCGGGCTCGATCAACAAAACGCGCAACCGCTCGGCTTGCATTCACAACCTTCGAGCGCACTCGAACGCGCTTGTTTCGGGCTCTAACACGGCACATCGAGCACTTGGTGTCATCGGGCGATCCCGAGGCAACGGCCGTCATCCTTATCGAGGAAAGTGCGCAGGCGCATGTTGCGTGATCGACCCGACCGCGATCGCTGTGGCGAGCGTCTGACGAACGGCAGTCATGGGAACGAGAAGGATCGATCTTCATCTGAATCCCGAGGAGAGTGGCGGCATGGACTCGTCGGAGATGCCCAAACCCGTGATCGCAGTGCGCGTCACGGGCGATCGCGCCACTGCGGCGCGCTGTGTGGAACGGGTGGGAGGGCGCATCGAGGCGTTCGAATACACCGTCGATTACGCGACTGGCGCGGCGCTTATCGTCGCGCGTGACGTCGAAGGGGTTCGCACGCTCGAACTTCTTCTCGCCGAAGGAACCGCCGTCCCCGTGCGTGATCTTCCGCGGCGAATGACCGCGCGATCGATGCCGCGCATGACGACGCCGCCCAACGGAGCACTCGGCAAGGGCTGAATCGCCCGGAATTCCGAGGGCGAATCGCGCACCCTGCGACTCGCCGACCGCGCTACAGCTCGATCTGTGTGCCGAGTTCCACCACGCGCCCGGGCGGGATGCCGAAGAACGCGGTGGCCGGGCGCGAGTTGCGCGACATGAACACGAAGAGGGCCTTTGCCCACTGGAACATTCCGGTCTTGCCGGTCGTGAGCAGCGTCTCGCGGCCGAGGTAGAAACTCGTGTCGGCCTCGATCGCGTTCAGTCCGTTACGTGACGCCGCGGCCATGATCTCGGGGACGTTCGGCGTCTGCATGAAGCCGTAGCGCGCCCCGACCTGCCAGAAGCCCTCGCCGAGATCTTTCACCACCACGCGTTCCTCGGCGTCGACTTCGGGTACGTCCTCGGTGCGAACCGACAAGAGCACGACCTTCTCGTGCAGCACCTTGTTGTGCTTGAAGTGATGCAGCAGCGCGGGCGGCGTGCCGACCGGACTCTGGGTCATGAAGACGGCAGTGCCCTTCACGCGATGCGGCTTCTCCGCCCGCAGATCCGACATGAACATGTCGAGCGGGAGCGACGCGTTGCGGATCATCGTCGCCATCACCTTGCGACCGCGCTTCCACGTGTTCATGAACATGAAGACCAGCGTCGCCACCGCGATCGGGAACCAGCCGCCGTGCGAGATCTTGGCGACGTTGGCGGAGAAGAACCCGAGATCGAACACCAGGAACACCGCGACGAGTGCGCCGGCTTTCGCGCGCGACCACTTCCAGTGATCACGGGCGACCGAATAGAACAGCATCGAAGTGATCGCCATCGTGCCGGTGACGGCAATGCCGTACGCCGCGGCCAGCGCCGATGATTCCTTGAACCCGATCACGAGCGCGACGCACGCCACCATGAGCGCAGTGTTCACCTCGGGGATGTAGATCTGTCCTGCCGCCTCGTCGGACGTATGGACGATCGTCACGCGCGGGCAGTAGCCGAGTTGCACGGCTTGTTGCGTGAGCGAGAACGCACCCGAGATGAGGGCCTGCGAAGCGACGACCGTCGCGACGGTGGCCAGCATCACG
>CBIHQZ010000903.1:0-3540 GCA_966212315.1 uncultured Myxococcales bacterium | reverse complement strand
GGAATGGATCGCCGCGATACAGGTTGAGGGCGCCATGGACTCCGCTCACTACACGTTTCGTGAACCGACCCGCGATGATCTCCCGATGCTGCGTCGGTGGTTGAGCACACCTGAAGTCGTGCATTGGTGGGGCGATCCCGCGCACGAAGAGGCACTGATCGTCGAAGACTTCGACAACGAGCAGATGGCGCAATGGATCGTATCGTTCGACGGCGAGCCGTTCGCGTATGCGCAGGCGTACGAGGTGCACGCGTGGCCGCAGTCGCACTTCGCGCATCTCCCGCGCGGCTCGCACGCGATCGACACGTTCGTCGGCGAGCCGGCGATGCTCGGTCGCGGTCATGGCGGCGCGTACCTGCGCGCGCTCGCGACGAAGCTTCTCGACGAGGGGGCGACGGTGGTCGCGATCGATCCCGATGCCGAGAACGAGCGTGCGCGCAGGGCGTACGCGCGCGCCGGATTCGTGGGTGATGCAGTGGTCACGACGGACGACGGCGATGCGGTGGTCGTGATGGTGTTCGACCGGAACACACCCTCTGGCGCCCGGACGACCTAGCCATCACCCTCGCGCGATGCGTCGCGCACTCGCTCTCGCCCTCACGTCGATCGTCGTCTCCATGAACATCGCCGCATGCAATCGCGTTCGGCTCCGCCCCGGGACCGGCGGTGTTCGCGTTCACGTTCGTGGCGCCGGCTCTCGCGGACCCGTCCATGTATGGATCGCGCCGCCTGTCACCACCGGCGTGCCGTGGACCGCGCTGCACGTACTCGCGAACGACGGCGAAGCGCTGTTCGTCGACGTGCCCGAGGGGTTCTTTCGCATCGCGGTCGCCGACGAAGAAGGACACGGCGGGTACTACGGATCCTGGGGCGGGAATTCGTCGGTGCGTGTTCGCGCCGGCGAGATCACGCGCGAGTCGATCACGCTCTCGACCGGTGTGTCGGTGCGCGGACGCGTGGTCGATGCGACGACCGGTGCGCCGATTGCGAACGTGTCGGTAGCGCCTCCGACTCGGGCCGCGAGTCAGACGTGGCCCGTGGCGCTGCCGTGGTTCTGGAGCGCTTCGCTCGCTGACGGACGCTTCGTCCTCGCCGGTCTACCGGCACCGACCGAGAGCCCCTCGGGACCGTCGACGCCGATCTGGTTCGAGCGCGCCGGGTACGTCACGCAGTCCCTCCCGCTCCCATCGGGAGGCGCATCGGGCTGGACGGTGTCGATGCAGCCCGCAGTCCCCGCGCCGACGACGACGCCGTAGCGCGCTTCAGCCCGGCAGATGAGTTCGGGTGAAGTTCGCCGCGCCGTTCGCGCGCACGTGCAGATCGTCCTCGATGCGAATGCCGCCCAGCGGCGCCAGCGCATCGGACAGCGACCAATCGACGAGCGATCCGCGATCGTCGGCGCGCATCGGCGCGAGCAACCCCTCGATGAAATAGATCCCTGGTTCGACCGTGAAAACCTGGTCGACCTCGATCGCGCGCGTGTTGCGCAGGAACGGGTTCTCCTTGCGCGGCTTGATCTCCGCGCAACCGACGTCGTGACACGTGATGCCGAGCGAGTGCCCGAGACCGTGCGGCAGGAATGCACGCGTCACCCCGCGCGAGACGCCCTCGTCGACGGATCCGCGCAAGAGCCCGACGCTCTTCATCACCTCGGCGAGATACACATGCGCCTGATCGTGCAGCGCTTCGTAATTCATCCCGACCCGCGCCTGGTCGCAGAGCTTGCGCTGAAACGCATCGACACCTTCGATGAGCGCGCGAAACGCATCGACCTCGGCCGACGCGCCTCGCACGTAGGTGCGCGTGATGTCGCTCGCGTACCCGAGCACCGACACGCCCGCATCGAGCAGCAGCGACGTCGCGCCCGTCCCACGCGTTCGTCCGTAGCTCACGTGATGCAGCGTGGCCGCGTGCTCGCCGAGCGCGACGATGTTCTTGTAGGGCGTCTCGGCATCGTCCTGCTCGGTGGTCTGCAGGTAGAGCAGATGCAGGTCGAGTTCCGAACGCGCACCTCCATCGAGGAATGCATCGCGTACGGCGACGTGACCGCGTGCAGCACTACGGTTCGCCTCTTCGAGACACGCGAGGTCGTACGCGCTCTTGTGCACGCGGGTGTCGTTGATCGCACGAAGTACATCGGGTGATGACGCCAGTGGATGTCCGAGACGCTGCGCACGCGCGACGTCTTCGCCGATGAACGCGACACGCGCGGATGCTTTCGGAAGCGCCGTGGCGAGTGCTTCGACCGTCGCATGTTCGCGCACGTCGAACGCGACCAGTGCATGCGGCGCGGCGGGCGGAGGCTGCTCCCAGAAATTGTCTTCCACGAGTCGGTGCAGCACGGGCTTGCGACCGGGACGGATCTCGAGCACCGCGTCCGCTTCCACGAGCGGCGTCCAATGAGCGAAGTGCGGCACCACGCGCAGTGGCCAGAACTGATCGTCGAACGTGCTGCGCGGGCGCGCGATGCCCGAGTGCAACAGAACCGCGTCGAGTCCGAGTCTCGTACAGAGAGCGTCGTAGCGGCTCTGCAGACGCGAGACATGTTCGAGGTACAGCGCCGTGAGCTGCTCGGAAGAGATCATGCGAGAGAGCTACGTCACATCGCCCGGACGAGCAACGCGAACACCGCGGTGTCGACCAGCACGTGCGTGATCATCGGTGCCAGGAGTCCTTCGCTGCGGCGGCGGATCACGCCGAGGAGCACCCCCGAGAAGGCCGCGAGAAGAACGCCGAACACGCCCCGCGGAAAGCCTGCGACGTGCGCGACACCGAAGGACACCGCACTCACCGCGATGCTCGCAACGCCACGGCCGAGCCCGCGGTCGAGCGACTCCATCAAGACCCCGCGCCAGATGCTCTCTTCGAGAAGTGCGTTGCCGAACGCGAAGACCGCACCGATCGCGACGAGTGCTCGCGCCGACACGCCGTCCGGGAGTTGATCGCGAAACGCGTCGAGCGAGGGATGGGCGAACCGCAGCCATCCCGCGAGCACGAGTGGAACGACGAGGGCACTTGCACCCATCAACGCGGTGGTCATGCGATCGATGCGCCCGCGTCGGAGCCACGTCGTGGTGCGACGCAACGGACGAACACTGCGCGCGGCGAATCCGTACGCTGCCAGCGGCGCGAGGAAATACAGCGGCCACACGAGCGGCGCGTGCGAGAGCCACCATCCCGCCATCGCTGCGAACAGGAGGGCGACGTGCAGTGCGTATGGCTCGCGCAGGAGGGCGGCGACCGCGGCGGCGAGAACGAGGCCGTAGGCGCACACCGTCGCGATCGTCGGTGACGGCGCGAGGAGCCACCCGGTGTGAAACGCGACGGTGGCGAGGGCGATCGCGGCAACGCGCGGGGAGCGCGTGCGCGTGTCGTCAGGAGTCGCACTCATCGGCGGCGCACTCTATCGCATCGCGTGGTTCGACAAGCTCGCGATGAAGAGCAGGAATGCGGTGACCACGAGCGATCAGGCGGACACCTCAACGGTACCCTCCCCGTCCCCGCCGCACCCCCGACACGAATCACGCACGCGCGCATCCG
>CBIHQZ010000902.1:0-3547 GCA_966212315.1 uncultured Myxococcales bacterium | reverse complement strand
ACCGCGCCACCACCACCGCCACCACCGCCGGCAGCCGTGTAGTAGCCACCGCCACCGCCACCTCCGCCCGACCCGGTGCGGAACGTCGTCGCCACGGCGAGGTCGCTCGCAGCCGCTTGCCCGATCGACCCGCCGCCGCCGCCCGATGGACACGCCATCACCGGCGTCCCGCCCGCGTACGGACCGGGTGCGACTCCGCCTCCAGCCGGAATGCACGATGTGGTCGCATCGCCGGCTCCGTGCACGCCGCCGGTTTCACCGGTCGTGGCACCACCATCTCCGCCCGCGTAGTTCTGATACGTCCCGCCGCCGCCGCCGCCCGAGAAGCCACCGCCACCACCGCCGCCGGTGTTGCCGAAGCCGCCGTTGCCGCCGCCGTGCGTGCCGCCCGCCCCGCAAGGGGGAGTGCCCACGCCATTCGCGGACGTCCCGCCGTTCGCGCCGCCGCCGCCGGTTCCGGGGGTCGACAGGCACTGCGCTTCGCCGGGCGTCCAGTCGTGCCCCGGCAGGAGCGGTGTGCCGGTCGCGCCACCGCCACCCGGTCCGAGATCGAGGCCGGTGATGCTCGATGCGCCGCCGCGCGAACCCGAAACATCGATCGTTCCCTCGATGAGGACGTCGCCCGTCGCGCGCAGTTCGATTACCCCGGCGCCCGACGTCGTGACCGTGACACCGGCGGGAATGTGGATGCTCGTGTACCGATGAATGCCGGGCGGGATCGTGACCGATGCGCTCGGTTCGAAGCGACCTTCGGTTCCATCGCTCGCGAACGCCGGGTTGATGCACTGCGCCGCGACGCAGATCTGTCCGGCCGAGCACGCCACACCGCATCGTCCGCAGTTCGCGCTGTCGCGGTCGGTGTGCACTTCGCAGCCCGTCGCCGCATTGGCATCACAGTCCGCATAGCCGGCGTTGCACGCGATGCTGCATGCCGACGAGACACACGTTGCGTTCGCGTTCGGCCGCGCGGGGCACGTTCGTCCGCAAGCGCCGCAATGCGCGGGGCTGTTGGTGAGATTCTGCTCGCAGCCGTTGCCCGCGTTCGCATCGCAGTCGCCGAGCCCCGACGCACACAGGATTCCGCAGGTGTAATTCGCACACGTCGGAAGTGACGATCCGCTCGAGAACGCGCAGCTGGTGCCGCACGCGCCGCAGTTCTGCGGGTCGTTGGCGATCTGCACTTCGCATCCGTTCGCATGCGTGGAGTCGCAATTCGCACGACCCAGTTCGCAGAGCGAGAGCTGGCAGCTGCCGTTCACGCACGCGAACAGCGCGTGATCATGGCCGCACGCATTGTCGCTCCCCTCGTCGACCGAACCGTCGCAGTCGTCGTCGGTGCCGTTGCATGCTTCGATCGCAGCCGGATTACGCGCTGCGTGCGCGTCGTCGCAGTCGCCGGCGCGAGTGACGTGACCGGCTTGGACGCTGCACGAAGACACCGTCGGAGCGGACGCATCGCCCCATCCGTCGCCGTCGGCATCGACGTACCAGGTCGCGAGCGCGCACATCTCGTCGACCATCGCGTTGCAGTTCTCGTCGACTCCGTCCCCGCCGATCTCGGGCGCGCCCGGATGAACCGCGGGATTGCGATCGTCACAGTCCATCGGGCCCGTGGAGCACGCGCCGTCCGCGACGCCGTCGCCATCGTCGTCTTCGAAGTCGTTCGTTGCGACTCGGAAGTTCGCGCGGCCGTCACAGTCATCGTCCTTGCCGTCGCAGATCTCGGTCGCCCCCGGATGTACGTGCGCGTCGCGATCGTCGCAGTCGGTGCCGAGAACGCTGTAGCCAGCGGGCGCGAGACAGCTCGAACGCGTCTGTCCCGTCGCGTTGCCGAAGCCGTCGCCGTCGGAATCGACGTACCAGGTGGTCATCACCGTGCCGTTGTCGACGGTCCCGTCGCAGTCGTCGTCGCGCAGGTTGCACACCTCCGGTTGTGCGGGATGGCGCGCGGGATCCGCATCGTCGCAGTCGTCGCCGATGGGCGAGAAGTTCGCGAGCCCCGCGCATCCCATGAGGGCGCGGGCCGGATCGCCGTGCAGGTCACCGTCACCGTCGACGAATCCCGCGATCGCAACCCCTTCGTCGACCATTCCGTCGCAGTCGTTGTCGCGCCCGTCACAAGCTTCGGTCGCAGTGGGCGAGGTCGTGCGATCGACGTCGTTGCAGTCGTCGCCGCACGCCATCACGCCAGCCGCGCTGACGTTGCAGCAGCGCGCGTCGTAACGGCCGTCGCCGTCGGCGTCGCGATTGCCGAACGTGTTGGTGTCGCAATCCTCGTCGTGATTCTGGGCGTCGCAGATCTCCGCGTTGCCCGGGAATCTCCGGGCATCCGCGTCGTCGCAATCGTCGCCCCCGCACGCGGTCGCGTTGTGTCCGTCGCCGTCGGCGTCGGGCGCACGATCGCATGCGGTCTGACAGCGGGAGGTCGCTTCGTCGCATGTCTGCGTGGCAACGCACGGCGTGGCGGGGCTCGCCGCGATGCAGCCGTGCACGTCGGCACCGGGCGCGCCCGGCATGCAACGCTCGGCGCCGTTGCAGAAGACGTGATCCGTGCAGTCGACATCGGTCGAGCACACCGCGGGCACGTCGGTCGGGACGTCGATCGCGGTGTCCGTGCCGCTGTCGCTCGGATCCGCATGATCGCCACCGCCGATGTCCATCGCATCGCCCGCGTCCGTTACGGGCGGCGCACCGGTGCAAGCCCCCAACGACGACGACAGCGCGAGCAACCACACGCTCGCGAAACGGAACCGAACCGAACGAGCCATGCTGAGTCCCCTGGTCGCCGCGACGACGGTGACGCGCGATGCGCCCCGCCTGGCTGCAACCCGGCCACGATCCCCCGAAATCGGGAATGCTGTACAGCGGGCACGCAGTCGTGACGCAAAACGCTACGGCACGGCCGCGATTTCGTTCTTCATCAGTCGGAAGATCACCAGCCGCCGCACCGGATAACTGAACGCGACGAACACCAGGAACGTCCCGACGAAGCTGAGCAGCTCGGGCGGAACGCGCGGGAGACGGCGCACGAGAAGCGCGAAGAGCCCGAGATTGGCGGCATACCCGGCCGCTTCGAAGAGAAAGAACAGGCGCGCGTGGCGTGCGAGCGAGCCATCGGTCGCGCGGAACGTGAACACGCGATTGCCGACGAACTGCACCAGCGCGCCGACGAACAACGCGGGCGCGCGCGCGATCTGGGGCTGAACCGCGGCCAGATGGATCAGCGTCGTCAGGGTGAGAAAATCACTCAGCGTCGCCGCGGCCCCGACCATCAAGGCACGCGCGAACCGCCAGGCGCGGACGCGAAGCGGTTCGGATTGCAGCGGAACGTACGTAGTCGGCGCGTCGGACATGAAAGACCGGGGGGACGGTATTAGCTTTTTTACATTTCGTGAGCGCCATCTGCCGCGACCGTGAGCAAGTCCGCGGCACTCATTTCGCTGGGCGAACGCCGCGATCGACCCCAGAATCGCGCCCCCCGAAGGAGCCCTGACACAATGCCTGGACGCGCTGGCCGTGGAATCGAGTTCGACGACCCGCTGATCTT
>CBIHQZ010000901.1:0-3548 GCA_966212315.1 uncultured Myxococcales bacterium | reverse complement strand
GCCGTCACGGAGCGTTCGAGCCAACGGTCGAGCGTCTCGAGATCCCGGCACGTCAGCACGCGTTCGCGCTGCGCTTCGGTCACCGTCAGACCACGCGCGGCGAGCACTCGGAGAAGCGCCCTCGCCTCTCCCTCCGCTTTCCCCTCCGCTTCGAGCACGTCGGCGATCTCACCGAGCAGCGGACGGAACCTCGCCAGGTACTGCTCCTTCGTCTCGTCTTTTCCCATGATCCACTTCCTGAGCGACGCCCGCAGCGCAGGCTGAAGCGCTTTCATGATGACACACACGTACTCGGATTGCCCGGTGGTGAGGTCCGCGAGCGCGGCGATCGCACCCTTCGCGGTCGGCAACACGCCCGCTTCGTCGCCGTGCACGATCACCGACAGCACCGCCAGTTCGAGATTGCCGCGGGCCGTCTCCTCGTCGAGCCGCGGCACTTCGTTCGGGCCGAAGACGATCGGAACCAGCGTCATGCGACCGAGCCCCACATCGATCGGTCGCGCCGCCCATCGCGCCACGCCCGCGTCCGGCGTCACCACCACGAGGCAGGCCGCGCACTGGCTCTTCGCACCGGCGGCAGCGACATAGAGCGGCCAGACGACCCGCTTGTCATGGCTCGTGTCACGCTGCGCTTCGAGCACGATCGAAACGAGCGCCCGGCCGTTCTCGTCTCGCAGCTCGATCACGAGGTCGGCGCGCAACTCGGTGGGCACGAGCTGACCGAGCGACGCTTCGATCACCACCGCGCGGTCGTACGCCGGCAACGGCGTCGCGAACACCGCCGCGAGCAGCCGCGGAAGCAACGCCGGGTCGCGCCGGAACAGATCGACGAGCGCTTCGTGTTCGAGGGTCACCATCGCACGCGCCGAAGGTGGATCGCGCGCAACGACGCGCAACGCGAGATCGAAGCGGCGTGACGGGATATGTCAGTGGGGAGTGCCTGTGCTTCTATCGCTGATCGCTCGTGTGGCAATGCCCTGGGCGTCGGGCGTGCGCGGTTTTCGTACGTGAGCGCCCTCGAGCGAGGTGGCTGCGCGGCGATGGGAACGCGCTTCGTTTACCTTTACGATTTCGTTTACGACGACGATTGGTGCCCGGAAGAACGGCCCTTCCCACTAATTCTGCAGACACGCGTCCGCGCCGATCCGCTGCCACCCTGCCGGGCACGCGCCTTCGACCATGCTGGCCACGACGTCGGTCGGACTCGCGCAGTAGTTGTCGACGCGCTCCCATCCATTCGGGCAATCGCCCGACATCTGCACCAGGCTTCCCGCGTGATCGCGACGGCACAACCGCGTGACACCGGTCCCCGGACCGGCGTCGGTCCACCCTGCCGGACACGATCCCGCGAGCGTCCAGAAGATCTGCACACCGGCGCGTCCGCAATTGACCGAGCCATTGCCGGAGGGTTCGAGATCGGTGAGATCCGACGGGCAGCCGTTCCCGAACTGCCCGTACCCGAGGTGCCCTTCGAACGCGCAGACGCTGCGGTACTGACCGAGCCGATAGTCGCCCACCCGCTCGCCGTGCGTGCACGTCTCGCCGGTCGTGATCACGGCGGTGCGCGGCAGCGGGCTCGCGCACACTTCGGCGCCGTAGAGCGTTCCGATCCGCGTGTAGCCCGCGCCGCACGGAGTCATGTAGGCGATGTGCCCTACCACCGGCGGCATCATCGTCATCATCATGTCCGCGTCGCCGGGAGATCCGTCACCCGTCGCGGCATCGCCGGTTCCGATCGCGGCGTCGCCACCCGCATCCGGGTGCGCACTCGATCCGCACGATGCGGTGACGATTGCGGCCGTGGCGATGGCGACGAGATGCGAGGTCTTCATCTGCGCGATGGTCGCGAACGTTCGCGCGAGGGTCCAGCGCGAGCGACGCCGATCGGTCGCGCTTTCGCGCGAGTGGCGCGTGGTTCGCGACCCGCGATGCGTGAAGTTCGATCGCGCAGCCTGCGCGCGGAAGGATGCGAGTCCGTTCGTGCGATGAATGGCGCTCCCTGGGCGTGATGCAACCGCGACTCGCGGTAGAGTGCCCGCCATGCATCGACCGAGGTCACTGAGGTGATGCGCGAGTCACATCGATGACGCGTGAGGTTCCGCCGTTCATCGATCCCGAAATCGCCGAGCGCTCGCGCCGGTGGGTCGGCCTCTCGGGTCCGCCGCACGAGATCGAACTGTACCGCCGCGTGGTCGCGGATCCGCGCGATCGCGAGGCGCGTCGTGCGTACGCCGCGGAGTTGTGTCGAGCGGGTGAACCGCGCGGCGAATACATCGCGCTCGAAGAAGCGCGAATGGACGCGATCGGCACGCTGCCGTCGCGACGAGCCACGTCGCTGTACGAAGCCCACGCCGGCGAGTGGTTCGGCGAGATCCGGCGATTCATCGACGGGCCGGGAGGCGTGCACGGCGGCTTCGTCGAGAACGTCTTCACCGACGTCAGGCGCGCGGCGCTGCACGGCGCGGATCTCGCTGCCCGCACGCCGATGCGCTGGCTCGCGCTCGAAGGCGCTCGGTGGCCGGGCGATGGCGACGGTCTCTTCGACTCGTCATGGACCGAGCATGTCGAGAAGCTCAGCTGGCACGTTGCTTTCGAGAACGATCTCATCCCGCTCGGAAACTCGCGTCACCTTCGCAACGTCACGAGTCTCTATCTCTCGAACCCGCAACTGTCCGTCGCCGCCGCGCGCGCTCTCGCCTCGGGCGCGCTGCCGGCGCTTCGAGAACTCTCCCTCGTCGGCACCCGCGCCGAGCCGGGCGCCTTCGATCCGATTGCGACGCTTCCACTCACGACGCTTGTGATCAACGGCTCGCCCGGGTTCACCGGGGTGCTCGAAGCGATCGGCCGATCACCCGCGATGTCGTCGCTGCGTTGTCTGCGCATCGGGGATTTGAACGGCGGTCCGTCCGACACGTTGGAGGCGCTCGCGGCCTCGCCGTACCTCGGTGCGCTCGAAGAGATCGAACTCGGCGTGATCGACGAGCCTTCGGCCTCGTACTACCCCGAGGTCCTTTTTCGCTCCCCGCAGTTGCGCTCGTTGAAACTCGTCACCGCCACCGGCATGTGGGCGACCGATCCGAGCGGCGACATGACGATCGAAACCCCGCATGGGCCGGCAACGTTTCGTCGGTACGGCGGGAGTCAGTACTACTGACGCGGGGGACTGTGCGGCGCGCGAATACACGCGACGAGCAAGATGAGAATCAGAGCGCCTTCACCTGCGATGCGAACTCCCGCTTGATCACCTGCCACCGCGCCGCATCGAGCCCGAGCGGCAGCGGTTCACCGTCGGCATCGCCGAAGTAGGCGAGGCTTCGCACGATGTGCCCGGGATCGTCCGATGGGTAGCGCAGCCTGAATTCCTCGATGGCTTCGTGCAGCGAAAGACCTCGCACGCGCAGCAACTCGGAGACATCCCAGAAGTCGCGCGCCGCGCCTCGCGTCGCGATCGCTTGAAGCTTCATCGCAGTGAGATCGGAGAGTGACGCCACCTCGATCGATACGCCCCCGATTTTCTCGGTCGGCGCGAGCAGACGATACCGATGTCG
>CBIHQZ010000900.1:0-3550 GCA_966212315.1 uncultured Myxococcales bacterium | reverse complement strand
ATTCGTCCGGCGCCACCAGCCCGCGTGAGTACTCGTACTCGTCGCCGCGCGGGTTGTACGGTTCGCGCACGACGAACTGCAGCCGGCGCGAGGTCGGCGCGAGATGACGGCCGCCCGCGCTGCGAATCGCTGCGGTGCTCCCGGCGGGCGGACCGATCCAGATGCCCGAGGATTTCTGCTCTTCGTTCACGTCGCGGTACTGCAGGAAGTAGCGCGCGGTCATGGCGGGGTTGCGATGCGCGTAAAGACAATCGTTGAGCACGCGCGTATGCACGACCTTGCGATCGACGGTCACGCGCATGCGCGCGAGACGCGTGATCTCGAGCTTGCCGGCGAGCATGGCGGAGAGACGCGCGCGAACGTTGCCGCGCCGTGCACTGCAAAGAAAACCCACCGAGTCGTAGGGCGCGCTGTTGATCCCGAAGATCGGAGTGTCGCCGACGGAGTGGCTCACCGAGAGCATCGTGCCGTCGCCGCCGACGCTGATCACGAGATCGAAGCCTTCGAGCGAACCGACCTTGGAGCGGTCGCGAAAACGCGCCCGTAGGCCGAGCTTCTCGAGCGCCTCGCGCACTTCGTCGAGTGTCTCGCCGTGATGAAGGTCGGCGCGTTCGAGGTTCGCGACGACCGGGTCTTTCGCGCGCAAGAGGTCACGCACGCGCGCCATCTTGTAGCGGCGTACGTAGTTCTCGTACGCGGACTTCTTCGAGATCACGAGCACCCGTTCGATCGCTCGGATGTCGTTCACGCTGGGGCCCTTCGGCATCTGGTTGCTCACCGCAGCGTACGGTCCGCCAGCCAGGCGCGGAGACGAAAGAGCGCGAGTTCGGTCTTGCAGTCTTCGATCTCGCCGCGCGCGGCGCGCCGCATCGCTTCGGACAGCGGGCACCACTCGACGTGCGAGGCCTTCTCGACGACTTCGGTCGCAGTGATCGCGACGGGCGCATTGCGATCGACCTCGGCGCGCAGCACGTGGATCTTCTCGCCGATGAGTCCGGGGGTGAGATAGACGGGGACGCCGAGTGCTTCGAACTCCGCGGGCGATACGTCGAGTCCGACCTCTTCCTTCGTCTCGCGCGAGGCCGTCGCGAGCACTGCGTCGAAGCCGGTCTCGCCCTTCTCGATGAGACCGGCCGGCATCTCCCACACCATCGGGCCGACCCGCGGATCTTTCACCGGCACCGGGATCGGTCGGTTCGCGCGAAGTGCCACCGGTGGTCGCAGCGCTGTGCGCAAGCACACGTCGGGATCGTGCGGCACGCCCGGACGCGGTGAGTGCAACACCATCAGCACCGCGTCGAGCGCATCGCGGTCGGCGACGTCGTAGCTGAACGGCTCGCTGCGCGTACCGTCGTCGTACGTCGTGCGGAGCGTGAGGCGCTGGACGCGAATGAAGCCCTTGTTGCTAGGCGTCTGCGCCGAGCGGTCTTCGAGGACATCGATGTGGATCGGCATTCGGGGGCGCGATGATAACCTCACCCCCCCGCGCTTGCACCGGTGACGCGTGTGCCCCCCTCTCCCTCCATCGCCACCGCGTCGACCGTGGTGCAGATGCGTAGGTGAGCGGGTGTGTTGCGCGTGCTTCAGATACCCGCGCAAGGCACTTCACCGCAAACATCGGATGCGGAGCACCCACCACCTCGCATCGCACGAAGCCCCTCTCTCGACGTCGCCTGCGCATCGCGCGTGAACGGCGGGCGACGGAGGGAGAGGGGGCGCGGCAGCGGGGGTGAGGTCACGCGCGAGACTGGCGCAAAGTCACGCGCGTCACCCGCTTTTCACGGCCACGCCGCCGGCGCGCGCAATCCGAGCGACTCGTCCCATCCGAGCGCGAGGTTCATGCACTGGATCGCCTGACCCGATGCACCCTTCACGAGATTGTCGATCGTACCGGTCGCGACGATGCGGTTCGCGCGCGCGTCGATCGCGTACGCAACGTGCGCGCGGTTCGATCCGCGCACCCACAGCGTGTCGGGGATCATCCCGGCATCGAGCACGCTCACCGACGGTGAGCCCGCGAAGTAATCGCGCGCGGTGCGAACGAGGGTCTCGACGTCGAGTCCCTCGCGCGCGGGGCGGAGATAGATCGTGCTGAGAATGCCGCGCGTCATCGGCACCAGCGTGGGCGTGAAGGTAACGGTCACGTTCGTCTTCGCGACGTCGCCGAGGGTCTGTTCGATCTCGGGCGTGTGTCGGTGAGTACCCGCGATCTTGTAGAGACGAATGCCTTCGGCGGTCTCGCTGAAATGCGTCCCAGCCGTCGGCGTGCGGCCCGCGCCGGAGACGCCCGACATGGCGTGGATCACGACATCGTCCGTGCGAGCGAGACCGGCGGCGAAGAGCGGCAGGACCGGCAGGGCGCTCGCGGTCGGATAACAACCGGGCACTGCCACCAGCGACGCATTGCGAAGCGCTTCGCGGTTCAGTTCGGGAAGGCCGTAGACGGCGTTCGCGAGCAGTTCGCGCGCGGCATGGTCGGCGCCGTACCACTTCGCATACGTGGCAGCGTCACGCAGGCGGAAGTCGGCGCTGAGGTCGAAGACCTTCACGTTGCGTTCGCGAAGAGCGCGCACCGCTTCGATCGATGCGCCATGCGGCAGCGCACAGAACGCCACGTCTGCGCGGGCAGCGGCCACCGAGGCATCGAACGGTTCGACCGGCAGATCGAGCACGCCGGTGAGTTGCGGATGGACCGAGCTGACCTTCGGCGTCAGGCGATCCTTCGCGAAGAGCGCGGTGATCTCGGCGCGCGGATGACCGAGCAGGAGGCGAATGAGTTCGGCACCGGTGTAGCCCGATGCTCCGACGATGGCGACGCGAACCTTGTCCATGATGAGGGCGCGGAGGATACCTCACGCGCTCCCGAGTGCACCGCGATCGTCGGGTCTCACCCTGTGATGTGCGCGACGGTGAGCCCCGCGAGGAGCACGCCGAGAAGGCTCTCACCGGCGATGAAGCCCGAGCTGACCGCGACGGTGTACCGATCTTCCCACTCGCGCTTGCGCTTCGCGATCGCCCACGCGAGGAGCGCCCCGACGAACATCGCGAACGAGTCTTTGAAGTCGACGACGAACGCGATGCCGAGCCCCGTCGCCGACGGGTAGTACTTCTTCCACTTCGGCGCGAACTCCTCGAGGCACGAGAGCACGATGCCGAGCACGCCGCCCGCGAGCATCGCTTCCAGGGCGTACTTCGGCAGTGCACCGACGCCGTGCGTGAGCAGCTCCGCCACCGAGCGCCAGGTCATCGCGGCCGGCGCGGGGATCGTCGTACCGAGCGCCTCCGGTCGCGCGATGATGCGATACACCGGCACGCACAGCGCGGCGCCTGCGACCACGCCGAAGAGCTGCGCGATGAACTGCTTGCGCGGATTCGCGCCGAGCAGGTAGCCGGTCTTCACGTCGCCGAGGAGGTCGGCCGAGTGCGAAGCCGCGCCGGCGGTGACGTTCGCGGTCATGAGGTTCACCGCAGGGCGCGTAGGTGCGAGGCCGCCGAACGTGAGCTGCGTGATCTTTCCCATCGCGCCGACCGGATTGATGTCGGTCTCACC
>CBIHQZ010000899.1:0-3551 GCA_966212315.1 uncultured Myxococcales bacterium | reverse complement strand
AAGCCGCGATCGCCGTGCAGTTCGATGAAGTCTTCGAACATCCGCGACACGTAATCGAGCGTGTAGGGACGATCCGGATGACGGCAGAGCTGAACCTTCTGCCACGGCGCGAGGTCCTCGAAGATCTCGCGTTGCAGCCGCTTCGCTTTCTCTTCGAGCCGCGAGATCTCCGCGTCGAAATCACTGCCTGCTCGCGAAACGGATTTCAATTCCGCGATCCGCCGCTCCAACTCGAGCAGCGGTTTCTCGAACTCGAGATGCGCCATCAGCCGCCCATTCGTCGCGAGATCGTCTTCTCGTCCTGGAACTCGACCGCCGCCGGATCCGTGCGCTCGCGAATCACTTCGAAGATGCGCACCGGATGCCCGATGCCCTTCGGCTTCACGGGCTCGAGTTCACGCACTTCGAAGCTGTCTTTCACGCGCAGCCACGTCTGCTCGGAGATGATCACCTGCATCCCCTTCGCCTGCGAACACAGTCGCGCGGCGAGGTTCACCGGCGCACCGATGACGGTGTACTGCATTGCTTTCGAGCTACCGAGGTAGCCCGCGATGACTTCGCCGGTGTTCAGCCCGATGCCGATCTCGAAGCCGCGCTTCCCCTGCGCCTGCTGGTCGCGGTTGAAGACGTGCAGTTCTTCGATCATCTCGAGCGCCGTACGGACCGCGCGAATCGCATCGTCCGCGTGCGAAACCGGCGCGCCGAACAGCGCCATGATCTCGTCGCCGACGAACTTGTCGAGCGTCCCTTCGTGACGGAAGAGGATCTCGACCATCTTCTCGAAGTACGCGTTGAGCATCGAGACGATGTCGCCCGCGACCATGCCTTCGGACATCGAGGTGAACCCGCGGATGTCCGAGAAGAGCATGGTGGTCTCGCGCGGATCGCCGCCCTGCTTCACTTCGACGCGGCCGCTCATCACGAGCTGCGCGACCTGCGGCGAGAGCAGACGTTGGAAACGTTCGCGCGCAACAGCCTCGCGTTCGCTCTGCTTCGCGAGCGCGGCGTTCTCGATGAAGAGCGCCGCCTGGTTCGCGATGTTGTTGAAGAGCTGCAGATCCTTCTCGCCGAAGGCATTGGTGCTGATCTGCGAATCGAGCACCATGATCCCGAGAAGTTCGTTCTTGTGGAGCAGCGGCACCGCCATCGAGCTGCGGATGCCTTGCATGATGATCGAGTGCGCCTGCGAGAAGCGCGGATCGAGCATCGCGTCGGAGCTGAGAAGCGCGACCTTCTCTTTCTCCACCTGCTTGATGATCGACGTCGAGACCACGAAGTTCTCATCCGCGTTCTGTCGGCGCGAACGCACCGCACGCGGCTTGAGTTCCTTGTTTTCGTCGTAGAGCAGGATCACGCCGCGATCCGCCGCGAGGAGGTCGAACGCGCGCTCGAGAATCTTGTCGAGCAGCTTGTCGAGATCGAGCTCGTTACCGATCGCGCGCGCGAGTTCGTACGACATACGAAGCTTCTCGTAGTCGCGACGCAGCGCTTCGACGTCGTTGATGGACCGCTCGGGAAGGAACTGCTGCGCCTCGGCGGCGATCTTCGTGCGGATGTGGGATTCCATCATCCCGGCCGCGATCGTCACCTTGGACTTGTTCATCGTGAGATTCGCCAGATGCGGCGGAATCTGCGGAAGACCGGGCGGCATCTGGGGCTGCTGAGGAGGCAGCACCTGCTGCGGCTGCACCGGCGGATACTGTCCCGGCATCGCGGTCGGACCGACGGGCGCGGGTGCACCGCCGCCCATCCCGGCCATCGTGCCTGGCGCCTGTTGCGGTGCGCCGCCGAACGGCGACGTCGACGGTCCGGGCGCGACCGCATCGCGTTCGCGGTAGACCAGACGCGTGTTGCCGAGTGCGACTTCGTCGCCGTCGTGCAGCATCTGCTCGCCGTTCACGCGCTGACCGTTGATGAACGTGCCGTTCAAGCTGCCGAGATCTCGCAGGACGAACCGAGCCCCGCGCGCCTCGATGGTGCAGTGCTCTTTCGACACGATCCGATCCAAGAGCTGGATCGAATTGTTCGGATGTCGTCCGAGAGAATTCATCGGCAGGAGATCGCGCTCCTGCTGACCTTCGGGCGTGAGGATCAGAATCTTCGCCATGCCGGCCCCAGGCTCGCCGTGAATCAGCAAGCCATCATTCTGCCAGGGCCGATGCTAGGCGGTGCGCGCGGCGGTGTAAAGCGTGAGCGCGCGTGAGACGCGTGGCGCTTTCGCTACGGCGCGTTCTCGCCCACGGCCTGAACGGCCGCGCGGATCAGATCAGAGCGCATGCCGTACTTGAAGTTGGAGCTGCGACTTACTTCGACGCTCACACGACGGCCTGTTTGCGGATCGACCATGCTCTGGTGTTCCGCATCGGAAAGGCTGCCAGCGTTGATCCCGATGACCTCGCCGCTCGCGAGAAAGATCGGACTGCCAGACGAACCCGAGGTCGTCTGCGCACTGTGCTGGATCTTCTGCGCGAGCGAAGGGTCGTCGGCGGCGCGATCGAAGAAGTCGGTCATGCGGTTGAGAATCCCTTCGGTGATCGTCGCGACCGGAGAGACTTCGTTCATCGTGAGTCCCGGAAATCCGTACACGTAGATCTGCGCGCCGGGCGTGAGTTGCGTCGACTCTTGATAGGACGCGAGTCGCACCTGCAGCGGCAACGGCATCGACGCGCGCATCACGCCGACATCGTATCCCGACCCCTCGATGCCCATCGCGGTGTTGCGAAAGCGCGGGTCGCGGAAGATCGGCTGCACCGGGATCTGGATCCCGCGCCCGTTGTTGCGGAGCGCGACGATCGAGCGTCCGCGCTGCGTGATCATTTCGTTCGCGACGTCGACGCAGTGGGCGTTCGTCGCAAGCAAGTCCTGGGTGACGGCAAAGCCCGTGCAGAACCCTTGCGGCATTCCGCCCGGAGAAACCGCCGCGAGCATGTAGATCGCGGACTCGTTCGCGCGGGTGATGCGTTGCCCGGCGCTGCCTTCGCCGCCGCCACCGCCCTGCTGCACTTGTGCGAGGCGTTCGTCGGTGTCCTGCTTCTGATCCCAGATGAACCATCCGCCGACGGCCAGGCCCGCGATGACGAGCACCAACGTTGCGCCGATGGCGACCTTCATCCCGGTGCTCGATGACTTCTTCACGCCCGCCTGCACGAGCGCTTGATCGATGAGCATCGCAACCGTGCGCTTGCCGACCTGCGCACCCGCGGGAAGATTCGCGGCGACTGCCGCACCGGGCGAATGCGGCGTAGGGGCATGCTGCGCGTGCGGCATGAATGGCGACGCGCCAGGAATCGGCGCACCGAATCCGGGCGGCGCACCGGTCGGTCCTGGTTGCGGATGCGACGGCTGATGAAACGGCGGCGCGGGGATCGAACCTCCACCCGACGATTGAGCACCGAGCGGATTGAACGACGGTGAGTTACCCATCGGCGCGAAGCCCGCGGGTGCACTCTGCGCGGGTGCCGGTGAGGCGATCGGCGCGAACCCCGGTGGTCGCTGCGACGGCGCGGTCACGATCGCGGGGTTGACCCATGAGAGCGCGAATTCACAGGTCC
>CBIHQZ010000898.1:0-3559 GCA_966212315.1 uncultured Myxococcales bacterium | reverse complement strand
GCAGCGGCATTGAGCGAGAGAGGCAGCGCGATGCAGTGCGATGAATTGGCGGGCTACCGTTGCGGCCGTGGGTCGTTCCTCTCTACCGACACGACGAAGACAGCCATGCCCAAGGCGTCGTTCCGCATCGGCCTGTGCTCGGTCCCGCGCTCGTCCCCGTGAAGCATTGGCCGTTGCACCAGCCGCACGATGCGCGCGCGGTGCAACTCCCGCAGTCCGTCGCGCTGTTGCACGGGTCGGTCCCCGGGCACTGATTCGACGTCCATCCCCATGACCCCGCGGCGCTCGTGCACGTCGCGCCACCGCTCGATGTGCCCGTCACGCACGCGCCGTTGCACCATCCGCACGAGGCACGCGCGGTACACGCACCGCAGTCCATGGCGCTGTTGCAGGGGTCGGCCGCCGGTGCGGGCGGTGGCGTCGGAGTCGTCGTCCGAGCGGGTGCATACGAGGCGAGCGTTGCTTCGAACCACGGTCGCGCCGCGGCGAGCACGGCCCAGAGATCACACACGTCCCCCGCACGACACGAAGCCGCGTCGACGCCTGCGGAGTTCACGCCCACGATCTCACCGGTGCTCTGATCAACCAGCGGCCCGCCCGAATCTCCGGGCTGGATCACGGAACGATCGACCGCGACCCAGTAGTTGTTGCGCGTGTCCTTCGACGTGACGGCGAACGTGGGGCTCTGGAACATGCGCGATGTGGTGACGCCGTTGTTGATGCGACCCATCGCATAGACGCGCGCGCCGACCGCGACGGTGCTGCCGAGACGCACGCGCCCGACGCGCGTTTCGTTGAGCGCGCGATCGAGACGGATCAAACCGATGTCGCTGCCGAGGCTGTCATCGATGGTCTCGCGCGACGTGTCGTCGCGGTTCGGATAATTGCTCGGGACGACGCCGCGCGACGCGGTCACCGTCGCGGTGTCGCGGCTGTACGGGCAACGCACCGACCAACGCGAGTGCCCCGCGACGCAGTGTCCTGCGGTGAGCACGACGTTCGGCGCGATGAGCGCTCCCGAACACACGTACCCGTCGAACGAGATCACGCAGGCTTCGGGATGCGTCGTCGCTTCGGTCGCGCCCACGATGCCGCTCGCAGCCTCGGCGGCCTCCTGGTCCTTGAGATCTTCTTCGGCAGCGCAGGCCGCGAACATCGACGCCAGGAAGATCGCGATTGCCAGTCCGTGAGCACGCATCGGTCGAACCTCGTTCGAGGCACGCCGACGTGGCGGGCCGCGCGCCCCCATCGCAAGGTCGGGGCCATGCGAAGGGCGGGATCGCGACGATGCGTTTCGAGCGGGAATTACCGCATTTCGCGGGGGTCAGCTGCGCCGAGACGCGCCGAGATGTGCGCACGTCCCCGCTGAACAGGATCGTGACCACTTCGGGGGGAGACTTGTGATCGGGGACGATGTGCGGGCTCGCGCACATGGGCGGAAGCACTCGGGGCGAGCCGCCCTCCTCCCTCGGGTTCATCGCGGGCGGCGGTCGCAGTCGTATCCGCATTCGCACGCATGCGAGACGAGCCGCAGATACGACGCACGGGCAGTGTCCATCGCAGCGGTCGCTGCCGCTTCGTGCAAGGTGACGATGGCGATCCACAGTTCGTCGCCGCGCTGCATCCAGTGCACATCGACACGCTCGCCGCCGATCGATGACGCCACGATGGTGTCGAGCCTTCCGCCCGCGCCCATCGGCAGCGCGACGTGCGAACCCACGAGCGCATCGACAGCGGCCGCGATCACTCCACGGTCCGCGCGCGAACGCAGCGTGCCTCGCAGCAGCGCAGCGCCCGACGCAGGGCTCACGGCGAGCGTGACACCGCGTGCGAGTTCGAACGCGTTCCATCCCGCAGGCGGAGACCAGACACCGTGGGTTGCGCAGTCGAGCGTGCGATGACCGGACACCGCACGTGCACGCCGTGGAGGGCGGGTACGGGCCGGGAGATGGAGCGTCGCGGACTGCTGTGCTCCGACACACGGCGTAGCGAGAAGGACAAGGCCCAGTGCGACGGAAGCAACGAGTCGTGGTCGCGTTCGACGGCTCATGGAGAGCGCATCGTCTCAGCACCTGATCGCCGTTGCGAGCAGCGCGATAACGACCGCGCGAGCGCAGCTAAAAAGAATCGACGGCCGACGGTGGGAATCCGGAGAACGTTCCCTCGCCGCGAACGACCGACTCGCACGCGCAGCAATGCACTCCTGACGATCGCCCTCCGTCGGGTGTTCTGATACACGTCCGCCCCGGAACGGCGGCGCTCGCTGCGATCCGTTCTCGAACGCGGACCCGACGAGGAAGAGCGCAATGCCGAAGCACCCGACGAATCGACGATGGCAATGGCTGGCTGCGCTCTCGGTCCTGGCAGCCGGCTGCTCAGCGCCCCCGAGTGCTTCCGACTGCGGCGCCGATGCGCGGGCGTGCGCGGACAGCGGCACCGACGCTCGCGCGGATGCAACGCCCGATATCGCCGCAGACGCCATGTCGACCACCGCCCGTCCCGGCACGCCGTGTCGAACGATGTCCGACTGCGCGGCGACCCCGTCTCTCCGCTGCGTGCTTCCAGGGGCTTCCGACGTCGGGCTCTGCACGATCGCGTGCATCGACGACGTCGATTGCGGCGCCGGCAGCCGTTGCACCACGCTGGCGTCGACACGCGTGTGCGTGCGTATCTGCAGCGCGACGGATCCGTGTCCCAGCAACGCGGCGTGCAACAGTGCCGGCTGGTGTCAGCCGCGCTGCACGCAGTACGCGAGCGTGTGTGCCGCCGGGACGAGCTGCGATGCGAGCACAGGACTCTGCCGCGCGACGACGACGAACTGCACAGGCACCGCGTGCACCTCGAGCAGCGGCTGCTGCGGTGCGGCGCCGAACTGCACCGGACCCACGAGCCTCGCCTGTTCGGCCTCGCGCGGTTCGGACGGATGGCGCTGCGCGGCGTCGTCCGATTGTGCCGAAGGACTCTCGTGCGTGAGCGGTCGTTGCGCCGTTCCGACATGCGCGGGCGTCGCGTGCAGTGCCGCGTCACCGTGCTGTGCGGATCATCCGCATTGCGTCGGCGCGGCCGGCGCGGCGCGCACGTGCACCGCCGCGCAAGGCAACACGGGAGACCAGTGTCTCGACGGCACCGACTGCGTCTCCGGGATGTGCACCGGCGCGGTCTGCGTCGTTGCGACCTGCGCGGGAACCACCTGCAACGCGTCGCAACCATGCTGCGCGTCGAGTCCGTACTGCACCGGGCCGTCCGGGTCGTTCGCGTTCACCTGCGGGAGCACGCGCGGCGCCAACAACGCGGCGTGTGTGACAGGCACCGACTGCGCCAGCGGCACGTGCACCGCGAATGTCTGCGTTGCCACCGGTTGCACCGCCTCCACGTCGTGCACCTCGCGCAGTGACTGCTGCGCCGCTGCACCGTATTGCGACTCGTCGTCGAGCAGCTCGCTGCACTGCTCCGCCACGCGAGTCTCTGCCGGCGAGGCCTGCTCGGACGGCAGCGACTGCGCCACCGGGTTCTGCCACTCGGGCAGCACGACCAACTCCAACAAGACGTGTCGATTCTC
>CBIHQZ010000897.1:0-3568 GCA_966212315.1 uncultured Myxococcales bacterium | reverse complement strand
CGGTCGCGCCCGCGGGAGCGGTGATCGTGACGGGACCGGTGACATTCGGACCGAAGTTCGCGCCGCCGAAGAACAGAAGAACGCGCTCGTCCGTACCCGCGCGCGATGTCGCGACGAAGTCACCGAAGCCATCGCCGTTCACATCGCCGACGAAGGCTACGTGTTCACCGATCGTGCGACCGGGCTCTGCGTGCGAGAACGTGAACGCTCCTTCGACGCCGGTATGCCCCCACACCACGCCGACCGCGGATTGCGCGGACGGGCTGCGAACGAGATCCGGGACCGGCACGCCGATCACGACGTCCTGCAGACCATCGGCGTCGACGTCGCCGACCGAGACAGCGACGATGGTTCCCGAAATCGTTCCGCCCGCGGGCTGCTCGCGCCATTCGGGTGCGAACAACGCGCCGCTCGGGCGCCCCGGGTAGACGTTGAGGATCCCGCCTTCGAAGCGTGAGTCCGAACCGACGATGACATCGGCGAATCCGTCGCCGTCGAAATCTCCGCCGGCTACCACGCGACCGAAGTGGCCACCGGCATCGAGTGATTCGAGCGCGACGCGACGCACCGGATCGAGGCCGGTGCTGGAGCCGTAGTACACGTACGCGCGACCATTGTTCGCGCCGGCATCAGGAGCGCCGACGACGAGGTCGCCGAATCCATCGCCGTTCACGTCGCCCGCGCGCGCGAGGCTCGCGCCGAAACTCGGTTCGCCCTCGGCCGGGATCAAGAGTGCCGACGCAGTGGTCGCAACAGACCCCGCGATGCCGCCGAAGACCGACACCGTGCCGCGCATCCCGCCCGGCGTGCCCGGCGCACCGACGGCGACATCGGGGAAGCCATCGGCATTCGCGTCGAACAAGATCTGATCGATCGCAGCAGTGGGCGTGGCACTCGGACGAACGAAGAACTCGAACGGCGATCGCGTGTTCACCGTGAAGGGCGCGATGATCTGCCAGTAGTGCACGCCCGGTGCGAGATCCACCGCCGGAGATGCGGTCGTGGCGGAGCCCGGGAAATCAGTGTGCGTGGTGCACGCGCGGTCATCGCAGATGCGCAACGTCGTGGTGGAACACTCGGCGCACTCGAAGCCGAACGTCGGACGCACGCCGGGATACACCGCGCCGATGCGAGGCGAGTGCGCGATCGCGGTCGGGGCGCATTCGCCATGAACCAAGAGGTATCCGTCGTCGCAATTCACGAAGCACGCGCCGCCGGCGATCGTTGCGCAGGTGGGATGCGAGTGCGGCGGCTGCGCGCACGGCGTGCACGACGATCCGCAATGATCGGGTGAATCGCTCGCCACGCAGCGACCGTTGCATGCGTGGGTACCGCCGGGACACGCAAGCCCGCTGCACCCACCGTTCACACACGTTTCGTTGGCGTTGCACGCAGCGCCACACGCACCGCAGTTCGCGACCGAGAGCGCGACTTCGGTTTCGCATCCGTTGCCGAACACACCGTCGCAATCGGCGAGTCCCGCCGCGCAACTCGACACGCTGCAACGCCCGCCGATGCACGCGCCGGTCGCGCCGATCACGATGCCGCACGCGCGCGTCGCAGCGGGATCTTCGTCGACACGTCCATCGCAATTGTTGTCGATCGCGTCGCACAATTCGGGGACGCCGACGTGTACGGTGTCGTCGACGTCGGAGCAGTCGTCGTTGCTCGTACTCCACCCGGCCACCGCGCTCGCGGGATTGCACACCGGGGCCGTGGTCGGCGGCGCACACGCCATCATCATCATGGCCGGCGCGCCGAATCCGTCGCCGTCGCAATCCGCGTAGTACGCGCGCGCGGGCAGACCCTCGTCGATCAACCCGTTGCAGTTGTCATCGATGCCGTTGCAGACCTCGGGCGATCGCGGATTCACGTCCGCACGCGTGTCGTCGCAGTCCTCACCGCACGCCACCGCGGAGCCCGCGACGATGTTGCAGCACGCTCGGTCGTCCGCGCCGTCGTGGTCCATGTCGCGAGCGCCGACCGACACGATGACGCAGTCTTCGTCGTGCGACGAGTCGCAGACTTCGGTGTTGCCGGGGAATCGATTCACATCGCTGTCGTCGCAATCATCGCCACCACATTCGGCAGCTGGGTGACCGTCACCGTCGGCGTCGGGCGCGCGTCCGCAATCCGAGCGGCAACGTTGGAGCGACTCGCTGCACGACTGAGTGGCCAGACACGGTGTCGTGATCGCGGGCGGCGCGCAGCCGAATGCGTTCGCGCCCGATGCGCCCGGCATGCAGCGCTCCATCCCGTTGCAGAACACGAAGTCGTCGCAGTCGCGGTCGGTGATGCACACGGTCTGCGCCGCGTCGCGTGTTGCGTCCGGCCGCGATGCATCACCCGCGGTCACGGGCGGCGAGCACGCGCACATGGCTGCGATCGCGGTAGCGAGTACCGACGTGATGCCAGATCCGCGGCGCTTCATCGAACGACCCACGTCGCCATCCGTCGCGCGCTCGTTCTCATCGCGATCGCGCGACCGAAGCGACCGTTCGCACCGTCGCTGCCGTCGATTCGCACGGTTGCCGTGCTGCTCACGCCACTCGCGCCGCCGGGAAACACATACACGCGCCCGGCTGCCGCGTTCACGCCTTCCGCACCGACTGCGAGTTCGTCGAATCCGTCGCGATCGATGTCCCCGAGACGAGTCAGTGCGCCGCCGAATCCGCCGGTGCCGCCATCCGGTCCTGCGACCACCGGACCGCGCGTGCCCGTTGCCATCAGGATCGCGACCGTCCCCGCCAGCGAGCCTGCAGCGGGATTCGCCGACGCGAGATCGTCACCGCCGTCGCCGTCGAGATCACCGACGTACGCGACACTCGTTCCGAGTGCCTCGCCGGCTGTGCCCGAGAACTCGAGGAACGGAGGCATCAAAGTCGGCGAGACGTAGACACTCACGTGCCCCGCGCCGCCGTTGTATCCGGGTGAGCCGACGACGAGATCCGACCGTCCGTCGCCGTTCATGTCGCCCGCGAATGCGATCGACTCGCCGAGCCGATCTCCCGGCGCGACCGCATCGACGGTGAACGCGTAGCCCGATGTGAACACCGGCGCACCAGGGCTCCTCTGGGAGCCGTTGTACACATACACGGTGCCGCCGTTGGCGTTGCCGGGCTCGCCGATCGCGAGTTCGCTCGCGCCGTCACCGTTGAAGTCGCCAGCTGCGATCGATGCCGCGAAACGGTTGCCCGGAAGGCCTGCGTTGATCGCGTCGCCGGCGTTCGGCGAGAGGCCCGAAGGGCCCCCGTAGAACACGTACACGCGGCCGTTCTCGTTCCCCGCGGTGCCCGGCATCGCGGTAAGTGCCGCGTCGCTGTATCCGTCCCCGTTCGCATCGAGCGATGCGACGTGCGCGGCGAAGTGAGCGCCCGCGCCGTCGAGACCGGCGAGCGTCGTGGCGGGTGTCGCCGAGAGCCCGGTGGGCGAACCGTGGAACACGTACGCGCGCCCCGCTCCGCTCGCGGCCTCGGGCGCGGTGACGATGACGTCCGAGTATCCGTCGCCGTTTACATCGCCAGCGTCGACGATCGCGGTGCCGAAGCCGGACATCGCATCGGGCGCG
>CBIHQZ010000896.1:0-3571 GCA_966212315.1 uncultured Myxococcales bacterium | reverse complement strand
CACGCGCCGCCCCGGCGATGCTCTCCAGGCTCTCGGCGTCACGGGCGATACGATCCCCTTCGCGATCGAGTTCGACCGCGCTCGAAGCCATCTCGCGTTCGACCGACTGCAGTCGCTCGAGCGCATCCGCCGGAGCGCCCCATGGCCGCGGCGGCCCGATGCGTTGCAGTGCGTCGTGAACCGCGCGCGAGGCGCTCTGCACGACGCGCGCGAAATCCTGCACCGCCATGGCGTGCGCGACGACGCGATCGCCGAGCGACCCCATGTCGTTCACGCTCTCGGCGAGACGCGCGACCGCGTGGACCGGCACCCGCATCGCATCGACCGCGACTGCCGAATCGCGCGAGCGATCACGAGACAACTGCGCGACCGGTTGCAGATCGTGGTCACGCACGAGTCCGGCAGCGCGTAGCCCGGCGACGAGCACTTCCACTTCGTCGGCGGCCGATTGCGGCGTCGAGAGCGCCACCGCGAGGTGTGCACGGGCGGTTGCCAGCACGTCGATGTCCGCGCCGGTGACTTCGTGCGAGCGAGCCTTGATCGCGATGAATGCCGCTTCGAGTGCGTGCGCGCCACGCGCGATGCTGCCGAGCCCCACCGTCGACGCCGCGCCCTTGAGGGCGTGTACGTGCCGAAACGCTTCGTCGAGCGCGTCGACGCCGGCATTGCGAGCGAGACCGTCGAGAGACTCTCCGAGCCGCTCGATGCGTGCGCGACCCTCGGTGAAGAAAAACGCGAGCACTTCGGGATCGAGTGAAGGGCGATCGCTGGGACGCGGCAGCGGTGAAACGCCCCGACGTGCGCTGCCGGCGGGAATTGCAGCGGCCGCCCGCACGAGTACATCGATCTCGAAGCCGCCGGCACGAAGCAACGCGTCGATCTCTCCGTATGCTCTCTCTCCCGCGTCGACGTCGCCAGCGCGCGTTGCTTGCTCGATCTCGCCGAGTTTCAGCGCGACATCGCCGAGACCCATCATCGCCGCAGCGCCACGCATCGCGTGAAGCGTCCGCGCGCGTGCCGTTGCGTTGCCTTTGGTCTCCACGAACGCCGTGAAGTGCCGGCGCATCTCGTCGACGAAGAGCGCGCGCAGCTCTGGATCGTCCTCGTGTCCGCTCACGGCGTGTCGCCGCCCGCGTTCCCCTTCGTGATCTCCGTGACCCGCGCAAGCGCTCCTTCGATCGCACGCCGCGCTGGCTCGTCGAGCGTCGTGAGTCGATCTCTCGCCCGCGCCACGTCACCGGCCAGCTGTTCGGCGTGTGACTCGAGCTTCGCCACGAGCGCTTCGGTCTGTTCGTCCATCACGTGAAAGCGTCCCACCGCGGCGAGCAGCGCCCGATCAGCGCGCCGTGCAGCGTCGGCGGCCGCGGCCGCGCGGGAGGCTTCTTCGCCCGACACCCGAGCGGCGTTGCGTGCGTCGTCGAGACTCGCCACCGCGCCGCGTGATTGCTCGACGATCGTGCGCAGCCCCGCGGTCAACTCCCGCGCCCCTGCCGCGGTACGTTGCGACAACTTGCGCAGCTCTTCGCCCAGCGATCCGAGCGTGCGCGCGACCTCACCGCCCACTCGCAATCCCTCGATGCCGGTGTTCAGCGCGAGCAGTGACGCGCGGTCGGACGCCTCGCCCATCTCCGTCGCCGTCGCGGAGAGTTCGTCGACGTGGTTGGACAACTGCTTCAACTGCTCGGTCACGCGGTCGATCGACATGCGTTGCCGCGACGCCGTGTCCGCCGCGCGTTCGGCGGCCGCGCGCACTTCGTCGAGACCGCCGCCCGCCGAGCGCAGTGAATCCTGCGCCGCCTGATGAAGCGCGCGAACGAGCGCGAGCAACTCGGAGAGCCGGGCCCCCTCGGGCGTCCCCTCGAGCGCGGCCACCACGCGGGGCGACAGATCACCGGTCGCGAGCACAGTGAGGGATTGCAACAGCGCGCGCGACACCTCGCCCGCAGTTGCGACCGTGGGTGCCGAGGCCGGCGCCGGAGTCACGATGCCGTCGGCGACGCGATCGGCGAGTGCATGCAACAGCTGGCGAAGATCGTCGCTCATGGATTGTTCTCGTCGGGTCGGGGGCGTTCACTCTCGCGGCCGCGGCGAATGCGCTCGCGGAGCCGATTCTGCAGCTCGTCGACGTCGATGACGCCAGAGCCGTCGGGCATTTCGATCCAGCCTTCGATGCGATCCGCCGCGAGCGCCATGTCCCCCAGTTCGCCCGCGACGATGACCGCGGCCGCCCACTCGGTCCCGCACGCTTCGCCCGGTTCGATCAACGGCACCACGGCGCCACGCCACGAGATCACACCGACCACCTGCCGCGGCGCGCCCGCAACCCGGGTCGAACGCGCATGCGGCATCACTCCGCGGACGCATCTGGCTCGCACGGCGTGCGCAGCGTCGCCGCGGTTGAACGCGAGCACCAGGTTCTCTGATGCCGCGTCGATCACGCCGCGCGCCTGCGAACCAGCTTCGATCGCAGCAGTCGATACATGATCCGGCACGCGTCGAACGAACTCATCTTCGAGGCCAGCACCACGTCACGAACGCTGCGGACGCCGTCGATGATCTCGAGCACCGCGATCTCGTCGCGGGCGAGCCGTTCCACGCCGACTGCTTCGACTGCGGACTCGTCACGCGCGAGGACGTTCTCGAACGACACGATTTCCTGTTCGATCAGTCGCCACTCGTCGACGCGACGGAACCCTTCGAGCACGATCGATTCGATGGGCAACTCGAGCGCCGCGCTCTTCGCCTCGGGGAGCACCACACCGAATTCGAAGCGGAAGGTGCCGTCCGGCCAGCGCAGCATCTCGTAGATGATCTCCGAGGTCTGCCGCATGAGCGCGCGATCGAGATCTTCACGCGTGATGTGCCCCGATCGGATCAGTCGCTCGCCGAGCCATCCGCCGGATTCGTCGCCGGCGCGGAGGAACTCCTCGAGTTGCTCGCGCGTGAGCTTGTCGTCGGCGATGAGATAGCGTCCCAGCAGGAACTCACTCGATACGCCGCGCGCGACCGCGACATCGATATTGCCGAGATTGAACGCGATTGCGACCTCGGACACCTTGCGCTGCACGACGAGCGTCCCGGTCTGTCGCTGCAAGCGCAGCATCTGCAAGACCTCGCCGAGGGGCGCCATCGACACGACGCCCTCGAACGCAATCGGCCCGCGCAACTCGGTATCGAACGCACGCAGGTCGCGCGCGATCGATGCGAGTTCGTGGGGCGGAACGATCTGCGCGAGCGCCTCGGCCAGGGCGCGCTCGGTCGGCGAGGCGCGCTCGGCGACGGCGCGATCGATGAGCGGATGGATCGCGCGCGCCACGAGTTCCGCCACGCGTTCAGCCGCCGCGGCTTGTGCGGCGACACGCGGAACGAGACCGCTCACGTCGCGCGACGTCTGCTTCGACTGCGTCCCCTCGAGGTCGCTCGAGTCGCTTGCCGCGCGCATCGCTGCGTCACGGAATGCAGGGGCGTCGGCGACCGTCCCCGCGCCGAATTCATAGGGCGCGAACGCGTCGGAATCGGTGAACTCGGGCACCTGCGACGGTGACGGAGGCGGCGGCACGAGGCTCGAACC
>CBIHQZ010000895.1:0-3580 GCA_966212315.1 uncultured Myxococcales bacterium | reverse complement strand
CGCGAGCGCGCCGGGAACTGCACGTACGCGTATCGCGATCCACCCGAGATGCCCGGTCCGGCGGCGACGATGTATCCCTGGAAGACGACGACGCGTTCGACGGCGGCATCGCCCGCGACGTTGACCGTGCGATCGATGAACGAGTCCGAGACGCTGAGATTGTGCTGCTGCGCGAACTGCGCGATCAGGTCACCGGTGCTGTTCGCGTTCGAGCCGGCAAGGGGCGGGAGCTGTTCGATGTGCTGCGCGTCGCCCGGTCCGGTCGAGAGCACCGTGTCGATGTGCGCGCGCGCGTTGGTGTCGCCGTCCTGATAGGCCGCGCGACCGCGGGCGCTCGCGATGCCCGTGTGGATCTCGCTGATCGCGCGCCAGGGAATGCTCGCTTCCAGCGTGATGCCCCCGCCGCTGCGCAACGGCGCTTCGACGATCTGCGCGCCCGGCACGTCGCCGCTGCGGCCGCCGCGAAAACGCACTGCGCCGCGGTAATTCCCGGGGTCACCGGGGTAGAACGCGATCTCGTAGGTCGCGTTGCGATTGGGACCGTTCGGCGCCGAGAGGGTGATGATCAACGCGTCGTCGTCACCGCGGTGCTCGCGCGAGCGAACGAGCATGTCGTCGCGAATCTCGGCGGCGATGTAGAGCACGTTGTCGTCGCTCGCGAGCGCGACACCGAACGATGCATCGTAGGCGCCGGTCCATGCGTCGCGGCCCGAGATCACCTGCGCGCTTTCGTCGACGGCGATCAGTTGCGTGAACCGACGCCAGTCACCGAGTACCCCATCGGGAACGATGCGATTGGTGCCGCGCGGAGTGACATCGAGCGGGATCGCGTCGGCGTGGGCGCGATGCGGCGCGGCGAGAGCAACAGTGGCGATGGTGAGCGCGGTGAGCGGAAGCGAACGGATGCGGGTCATCGGAGCGCGAGTGTAACGAATCGCGTGGCGGGCGTTCATCGAGAGATGGACGCGGCGAAGCGGACGGATATTCGGGGCGGGGTGGGAATGCTGTTTCGGCCGGGATTTCCGGAGCCGTTGTGGCGTCGAATCCGGGGGTGCCGAGACGTTGCGAGGGCGCCAACAAACGCGAGCGCGGCGATCGTGCCTCGCGTACCGCGCTTACTGTCCCATCGCCTGGAGCAGCGGATCGTGATGCGCGCGGAACTCGGCTTGCGGGGTCATGTACCCAACGGTGATGTACGCGGCATTCGTTCCGCGGCCGTTGAGACACTCGACCTGCGCGGTCATCCACGGGCGACGCCCCTGGGCCGCGGTGGGATCGGTGTGAACGTCCGAGAACCCGCCCGCGGTGAGTGCTGCCGACGCGCGCGTCATGCATTCGGCTTGCGTGACGGGGTGCGCGAATCGCACGAGATCGGTGGAGAGGCCGATGGCGTTCCCGGCGACCGGAGCGTTTTGTGCGGAGCCCGTGCGCGGCGCGACGAGCGCGGCGGTGGCTGCGATGACCGAGGCAGTGGCGAAAAGAACGACCGTCGTACGCTTCATGGGTTCGCTGGCTCCTCCCGCTTGTTCGGTTCGCAAGTCGTCGGCGGGCGCGACGATCTCCAGCGGTGGAAAGTACCGGGAGCAACTCGCACTCGGCAACTGGCGCGGATCGATGTGCACGCGCGTCGCTGTTACGATGGCGGCTGCTGGCAGCGGCACAGAGCCGACCTGCGTGCGCGTGAAGGGGCGGTCGATGCGAGGACGGGTCGAGAATCGTCGGAGTCCGAACGCACTCGGGGCATCGATTCCGCAACGGGCCCTGTGGGTGATCGCGTTCCTCGCGGCCCTGGCAACGAGTTGTGTATCGCGATCGACCGAAGTGCTCGTCATCGTCGACACCGACGACCCGACGCGTGTGGTCGCGATCGAAGCGACGACGTCGCGCGGCGCGATGCGTTCCGCGCAACCGGACATCCGCACGTGGACGCGCACGGGTGCGGCGGACGACTTCGGCCTTCCTGCATCGTTCGCGATCGTTCCGGGATCTGCTCCACGCGATCAGGTCGTCACGCTCCAAGTGAGGATGCGATTCGCGTCTTCGTCGGCGGGACAGCCCGAGATCACCGCCGAGAGAACGGCGCGATTTCGTTTCGTGCAGAACGTTCCGAGCTACGTGCGGATCTTCATCCCGGCATCGTGCTCGCGCGTCGTATCGGCCCCGACCACCTGCGCCGACAATTCGACGCCGTGCACGATCAGCCGTTACTGCGAGGAGCGCGGCCAGACCTGCGGCGAGGACGGCATGTGCAGCACGGTCGAAGTCACGCCCACGCCATTGCCCGACGGCGGTGTTCCGTCGCGCGATGCGAGCGCGCCCGACGTGCAGATGGACGTCCGCACCGATGTGCCGATGGATGTGCGTCCCGATGTAGCGATGGACGTTGCGACCGACGTGCCGCAGGACGTGCCGATCGACTCGAGCGACGGAGCCATCGATGTAGCGATCGACGTTCCTCCGGACGTGCCGGTCGACGCGTGTGTTCCAGGCGTGGCCTGCACGTCGACCGAGGTTTGCCAGAACGGGACGATCGACTGCGCTTCGGGATCGCCCGTGTGTCAGGCGAGCGGACCGGTCGCGAGTGGAACTGCTTGCCCCGGTGGAACGTGCAACGCGCTCGGTGAATGCGTCATCGATCTCGGCACCGAACAGGACTCGATGGTGACCGTGCCGCAAGGCGTAACGACGATGCGAATTCGCGCGTGGGGCGCGGGGGGAGGTCAGTCGGCCGGCGGCGTGATCTGTGGCGGTGGCTACGGCGGATACGTCGAGACGATCGTGCCGGTGACGGGCGGCGAGTCGCTGCGTGTCGTCGTGGGCGGCGCGGGTGCCAATGCGGTCGGCTCGGTCGGAGGGCTCGGCGGAACACCCGGCGGCGGTGGACGGAGCCGCACCGGGAGCGGTCAGGCTGGCGGTGGCGGCGGTGGGTTCTCGGGCGTGTTCCGCGGGACGATACCGCTCGCGATCGCAGGCGGCGGTGGTGGTGGTGGCGGGACGACCGCGGCCAGTCGTTGTCCTGGGGGCGGCGGAGGCGGGCTGCGAGGACTCTCGGCGCCGTTCAGCACTGGCGGCGGCGGTGGCACGCAGTCTGCGGGCGGCGCTGCGAGCGGCAATGGTGGATCGACGCCGGGCACGTCGCTGCAGGGCGGCAACGGCGGCGTACTCAACGACAGCGGCGGCGGCGGTGGCGGTGGGTATTTCGGCGGCGGCGGTGGTCAGGGCGCGAGTAGCGATGCGGACTCGGGCGGTGGTGGCTCGGGGTTCGTGAGCGGCACGGCCGTGATGTTCACGGGCGCTACGCCGACCGCGCCGGGCAACGCGTTGGATCCGCTGCGTGGAGGGGCCGGCGGTCGCAGTTCACCTGGACGCGTCGTGCTCAGCGTGCCGGGGATGTGAAGAGTGGTCGAATGATCGCGTCGCGCGACCTCCGCCTGGGGCCAACGGGCCCAGGCTGACATCGAGCGACCCCACCTTCGTGGGGTCTGAGGAACGCGCTTACTCGCTGTGAACATCCGCAAAACACCAGTGAGCGGATAGACCCTGCGAAGGCAGGGTCGCTCGATGGAAGCGGCGGCCCGTT
>CBIHQZ010000894.1:0-3581 GCA_966212315.1 uncultured Myxococcales bacterium | reverse complement strand
GGTCACCGATCGCGCCGCGCGCACCGCAGTGCCCGGATGATCGTTTTCACGCCGCGAACAGCGGGATCCTTCGATTCGCGCGCGTCCGTTTCCAGATGAGTTCGATCGCCTCGTTCCGCTCGACCGCGCGAACGAGGCGATGCGCGCCGCAATTGCCGTCAGCGACAGCCCTGCGTGTTCTGCTGATCGACGGCGTGGCACACCAACCCGCCGAGGTCCGGATCGTACTCCCGGAGGCACGCGAGCCAGACACCTGCCGCGCCGCAGCCGGGGATCCCGCCGCTCCATCCCGCCGTCGCGGAACTCGAACACGCCGATGCCGTCGACCCGCTGCATGCGCCACTGAACGTGCGCGTCGATCCGAGCGTCTCGGCGCCGTCGCAGTTCATGTCGTAGTTGCCGCATGCGTTGCGAGTCGTCGACGCCGCAGCACCAGGGTGCGCCGAGGTGTCGCCATCGCAGCAATCGCCCGGCCGCGTGGAGCGCCCCGCGGAGCACATGCCGTAGCCCGTACCGCGCGGGCACTCGTACCCGACGCTCGCAGCGCCGTATCCGTCGCCGTCGGAATCGACGTAGCAGTACACCGGCACCGCGTACGCGGCTGATGCATCGTCGCAGTCTCCCTGCGTCGCGGTCGACGGCGCACGCCCCGTGTATCCAGGCGGACATCCGAGATGCACGCTGCCCGCGCGTGTCGGATCGACCGATGCGCACATCGCGGCGCCCGCCGTTCCGAGCACCGCGTATCCGTCGTCGTCGGCGTCGCGGTAGCACGTGAGTTGAACGTTGTTGTCCACGGTGCCGTCGCAATCGTCGTCGAGACCGTTGCAGGTCTCGGGTGTGCCGGCGACCGAGCACGAGCCGAACGTTCCGTTCGTGCAGGGCTCCGTGCCGGTCGCACAGACCCCGCGCGCCGTGCACGGGCGCGACTCGCCGACGTTGCACATGCAGCCGGCCGGCGGATTGTTCGGCGTGCCGTCGCAGTCGTCGTCGACGCGCGTCGCATCGCAAACGTCAGGTGCTCCCGGATGGATCGACATCACGCGGTCGTTGCAGTCGGTGTTGTCGACGACGTAGCCCATGAGCAGGCCGAGACAGCCGGTCATGGTCATCGACGGATCGCCGAAACCGTCGCCGTCGGAATCGCGGTAGAGCGGCACCCCGACGCCTTCGTCCACCGTGCCGTTGCAGTTGTCGTCGACGGTGTTGCACGCCTCGCTCGTGGCCGGATTCACGCTGCCGAGTGCGTCGTTGCAGTCGACCCCGCAGTTCATCGTGCCGTCCGCGCGAACGTTGCAGCAGCGCGCGTCGGGATAGCCGTCCATGTCTGCGTCGCGTACGCCGAACGTCACGGTGTCGCAGTCTTCGTCGTGATTGTTCACGTCGCAGACCTCGGCGTTGCCCGGGTAACGGTTCGCGTCGGTGTCGTCGCAGTCGTCACCGTTGCAGGTGGTGGCGCGATGCCCGTCGCCGTCGGCATCGCCGCCCATCTCGCAGCTGGTGTCACATCGCGACATCGCTTCGTTGCACATCTGGCCCGCGAAACACGGCGACGACGGTGCCGGCACGCATCCGCGCATGTCCGTGCCCACGGCGCCCGGCATGCAGCGCTCGGCGCCGTTGCAGAAGCGATGATCGTCGCAGTCGTTGTCGGTGCTGCAGGTCGGCGGCGGTGCGTCGACGGCGGCTTCGGCGCGCGTATCGCCGGCCGAGTCGAAGGAGGTGTCGGCGCCCGCATCGCCGGCGTCGGTGGAAGAGCCGCCACTGCAGCCGGCAAAGATGAAGATGCTCGCGAGGACGACCGATCGAAGGATGCGCATGGGCCAACGCTACACCGACGCGGCTTCGGCGGGGCGTAGAGGGACAGTCGGGTTTGCGGACGCCTGCGCTACTTCCACGAACCGGGATCTCTCGCGGGATCGGCTCGATCGGCCGGCATATCGCCAGGATCTCGCACGCCTTGCGGTCATCTCACACCCGCTCATGACCGCCATTGCGATCGCGTGTCCCTGTCGAGGCCGTACGCCGCAACGCTGCCAACAAGCACGCATCCACGATCCGATGACCAACCGAACAGCCCGGGAAATCCGTCCCCGTGCGCTCGTGCATCTCGGCGTCGCGAGCATCGCGCTGGCGGGATGTCCGAGCGGCGCGTCGCAGCGCGGTATCGAGCATCCGCACAGTGCCAGCGCGCATGCCGGTGGCGGCGAACACAGTCGCTTCCCGTCGTGTCGCGGAGATCACGTCGGCGGCGTGTGGTCGCGTCCGGGATTCTGCACCACGCGCGTCGTGGGCAATCTCGATCGACCGCGTCATCTGACGTTCGCGCCCAACGGTGATCTTCTCGTGGCGACTCGCCGCGGCGTCGTCGTGTTGTGGGATGCCGACGGCGACGGCGAGTCGAGCGAGTCGGAGCGGGCAACGCTCGGCGGATTCGACCCGAGCAATCACGGCATCGCGATGTCGCCCGACGGGCAGTTCGTCTACTACGCCACCGGTCGCGACGTGCGCCGCATCGCGTATCACCCGGGCCTTCGCGAGAACAATGGACCGGGCGACGTGGTGATCTCCGACCTGCCGGCCACGGTCGATCATCCGTATCACTCGATCGCGTTCGATCGTGAGGGCCGGCTCTACGTGCAGATCGGCGCCGACGACAATCTGCATCAGGGCGACGGTGCGATCATTCGCCGGTTCGATCGATTGGACGCGAGTACACCGTTCGCGAGCGGAACGCGCTTCGCCTATGGAATCCGGAATGCCGAGGCTCTGGCAACGGATCAGGATGGTCGATTCTGGGCATTCGTGAATGGTCGCGATTATCTGACGCCGCCGGGAACCAACGAGCAATTCTACCTCGATCATCCGGGCGATTGGATCTTTCGATTGTCCGACACGCCCGACACGTTCTACGGCTTTCCGTTCTGCTGGTTGCTCGGGCCGTCGCCGTGGGGTGAACGCACCGATGCGACGAGCGTGTGGGCGGACCCCGACGCGCACGGCGATCACGACGATGCGTGGTGTCAGAACCCCGCCAACGTCCATCCCGCCGCCGGTGCGCTTCCCGCGCACGCGGCGCCGCTGGCTGCAGTGCAATACCGCGGCACGTTGTTTCCCGCCGAGTATCGCGGCGACTTCTTCGTCGCGTCGCACGGTTCGTGGAATCGCCATGCCGAACAGCGCGGTCGATTGCTGATGCGCGTGCACGTCGAAGGCGAGCGCGTCGCGAGCGTCGAGCCGTTCCTCGGCGAGAGCGACGGCGGAAATCTGCGCGAAGGAACGTGGCATCTGCGGCCGAGCGGCATCGCGGAAGGGCCGGACGGCGCGCTGTATTTCACCTCGGACGAAACCGGCGACGTCGTGCGCGTGGGGTACGGCCATGAATAGATCTCCGTTCCGCGCCGCCCACGCGGCATTGCTGGCGTCGCTCGTCGCCGCGTTCACCGCCTGCTTCGCCGGGCGCCGCGCCGAACCCGGGTCGTCGACCCGCAACGGATGGATCGCCTCGGAGTTCGTCGGCCGTCCGCAGGCCGGCGGGCACAACGAAGGCCCGATGGGCTTTCTCACCGCGGTGTCTCGCA
>CBIHQZ010000893.1:0-3583 GCA_966212315.1 uncultured Myxococcales bacterium | reverse complement strand
CCCGCAGTCATCGCGCGGCGCGAAGGCGACGTCGAGAGAGGGGCTGGAACGATGGCGGCGGGGAGATAAGAAACGGGGAACGAGGTTTTACGAGCGTCAGAAGCGTTGAGTGCGCAGCGTTCGTCTCGGAGTGAATGCCTCCTCCGCGGCCTCCGGTGAATGCGTTGCGCCGCCGCGTCCGACCGCCGCCGCGCCTTCGATGCACGCCATCTCCGTGCTCGCCACGTGACGCCCCGCGCTCGACGCATACGGCCTGCCGCGCCGCAATGAGTGCAGTTCACCCATTACGCTTCATCGTTCGAGCCCCTCTCTCGACGATGCCTGCGTTTATTCGTCCGGCGCGGGCATCGAGGGAGAGGGGCACGCGCCAGCGGCGGCAGCGGTGAGGTCACGCGCGATTCGCTACGCGATGTCGAGAGAGGGGGAATTGCGATGGCGCGATTTGCGGGCGGGCGTGAGGGAGCGATGAAGCGCGCGGCGTGATGCGCGCGCCTCGCCCGGCGATCAGGTGCCGCCGACGCGCTGAACGAGCACGACGTTCTGCGACGGAACGGGCGGCGCGGGATTGTTCTCGACGGTGACGTCGAGTTCGAACGCGGTCTCGGGCGCCATCGTGGTCAGTTCCGCTTCGCGCGTGCCCGGGTTGTAGACGAGCGTGCCGATGCGGATCCACTGCGACGAGGTGTTGCGACGCGCCCACACGACGTACGCATTGCCGCCGGCGACGAGGCGATCCGGGGGCGCGAGATGCGACATGCGCAGGTGGACCTGCGTGTTCTGCTGTTCGCTGTTCACCGTTGCTTCGAGCTGCGCATCGGCTTCCGGCGCGCGCGCCGTGCCGTGGGGCGTGTAGTGGAGCGGTCCGCCGCATGCGGTTGCAACGAGCGCGAGCGCACCGACGACGACACCGTGAACAAGCACCTTCTGAATGGCCATCCGAGCCTCCTGGGTAGCGAAGGTCATGGGTACCACAGGGGCACGTCCGGTCGCTAGCCTCGCGGATTTCTGGGGTTTCGACGCGCGTGAATCTACGGCGCGCCCAGCGCGATCGCGGCCTGTACATGGGCGGCTTCGACACGGCGGCCGTTGCCGTAGAGAAGCAACGCACGTTCGAGCACCGCGTCGAGTTCGCGCAGGTTGCCTGGCCACTCGTAGGCCACCAGCGCTTCGACAGCGCCGGCCGCGAGAACCACGGTGTCCGCCTCGCGATCGTCCTCGAAGACCAGCCGCGATCCGATGCCGTGGCGTTCGAGAATGCGGCTTCCGATCCAGAGGGCGAGACGCGGAACGTCGGTCGCGCGTTCACGCAACGGCGGGAGGGTGAGCACCAGGCGCGCGAGTCGCCAGTACAGATCGTGGCGGAAATTCCCGTCGGAAACGGCGCGTCGCAGATCGTGATCGGTGGCTGCGACGATGGTGACGTTGACCGCACGATCACGGTTGGCGCCTTCGCGACGAAGCCGGCCGCGAGTTACTCCGAGAATCCGGGCCTGGAGTTCACGCGTGAGTGTTGCGACCTCGTCGAGATAGAGCGTTCCGCCTTCGGCGCGTTCGATCAGACCGGGCACATCGCCGATGCCGAACAGCTCGACGTTCACATCGCGCGGGTCGCGGCCGCCGAGGGAGGCTTCGACGAAGGGCGCGTCGTCGGCGTGCATGAGGGCATGAAGCGCGCGCGCGAGGCCTTCTTTTCCCGTGCCGGGCTCGCCGAGCAGGAGCGCCTGCGTGCGAAACGGTCGATCTTGGAGGCGTTCGACGACGTCGAGCACTCGCACGAGATCGGGATGATCCGATTGGTACCGCTGGATCGTGCGAATCCACTGACTCGCGCGCGGAAGTCGGTGGATCTCCGGGCTCTCGGAAGGCATGCGCACCGACCTTAGCCCGGATCGTCGTTCACTTGCCGCTGAACGATCGCACCGCGCGCGCGATCAATTCGCCGCCGAGGCCACCGCCGAGCAGGCCGATCACGCCCGCGGCCAGGAGATCGGGACCGAGAGTGTTGGTGCCCGGGCTGCGCTGGAAATAAATGGCCGCGATGAGCGGAAGCAGCAGGCTCGCCGCGTAGGCGGGTTCGACACCGCGGCGGAAGAGCATCACGTCGACCGCGATGACGATCACGCCGATCGATGCGAACAGCATGATGAGCAGGATCGTCGAGAAGGGCTTCACGCTCAGCGCGACCACCACCGGCGGCTGCACGGCGGGGGACAACTGTTCTGCGCGAATGGAGTAGCGACCCGGGCCACGCATCGCGAGGACGTGACGTTCGGGCAGCGGTCCGCCCGCGTGCGGGCGAAGCGTGCCGTCGACGCGTTCGGTGGTGCCATTGTGGGCGACGGACAAGAAGTAATTCGCGGTGCCGGTCGCGCTCGCTGCGAATCGACCGGAGACCGTCAACCACACCGTGCTGTTCATCCCAGACACCACCACGTCGCCCGCGTCGCCGACGCTCGCGAGGCGAACCTCACCGCGCGGCGCGGGGGGGAAGATGGTGTAAGCGAACGGCACCACGGCCGCGCCGAGTGCGATCAGCGCGACGATCGGAAGCGTCGTGCGGAGGCCGTCATCGGGCTTGAGGCTCGAGCGAGAACTGAGTGCGAGGTAGCCGCAACCAACGAGCAGCACCACGACGAGCGCCATCGCGCCGATCGACGCGTAGTGCGGCACGCGCAGCAGGAGATACAGCGGACCGATGACCGCGAGCGCCATGGCCACGTACGGAGCGATCTTTCCGATGGGCGGCCCGCCGGCGGGGATCTTCGACGGATTGACGGTGGCGCGACGGGGGCCGCCGCTTCGAGGAGCAGGTCGTTCGGGGGGCATGCGTGCGGAGGTTCCGTGCGCACCGATGCGCGAAGGGCTGATAACCGATGCCCCGCCGGGTTACAACCCGCGCTGATGACCGACGCGCGCGACGCGCTCCACCGGGCGCTGCATGACTTCGCGGATTCGAGCGCGCTCGCACCCGGTAGCGATCGGCTTCGCGCGCGTATCGCGGCGGCCACGGCGATTCACGATGCGATGGCTGCGGGGCCGGTGGTGCCGGTGGTGTTCACGTTCCCGCTGGTCGTCGGACCGATTCCACGCGACGCCGCGATGGGTGACGCGCTCCGATCGAATGCGCCGTTTCTGCGGGTGCGCCACCGAGGGCTCTTCGTGCAGTGCCTGCAGAACGGCGCGCTGCGTACCGTGTTGTGGAACCCGACCGACGTGCGGCATGCGCTCGCGATTCCCGCGTTCGATCGATTGCGTCGCGGTGCCGGGCGCCTCGCGGCTTCGACGCTGATCGATACGGCACCGAACGTCGTCGTGCAGATGGCGAAGTTCGGCGTTCGCGCGGACGCGGTCGACCTCCTCGCCTACGACCAGATGGATGGTCAGTACCCCTCGGCGATGCTGGCGCGATTCCCACGCGCGCGACTGGCGGTCACCGGCGCAGAGTGGTCGCGGCTCGAGCATCCGACCCCGCGCGATGCCGCGTTCATCGTGCACGGGCCCGAGATCGATCGTGCGCGCGTGCAGCTGGTGGACCATTCGTGGGTCGTGGGCGACGGCCTCGTGCTGGTGCACACCGGAGGAC
>CBIHQZ010000892.1:0-3589 GCA_966212315.1 uncultured Myxococcales bacterium | reverse complement strand
GTCCGTCGTCGCTGTGAAGTCGCGCTGGCATCGACGCGAGCTTTCCGGCGAAGAAGAGATTCAGCATCAGCGTTTCGATCGCATCGTCGCGATGGTGACCGAGCGCGATCTTGTTGCAGCCGAGTCGTTCGGCCGCGTTGTAGAGAATTCCGCGTCGCAATCGCGAGCACAGCGAACAGTAGGTTTTTCCCTCGGGAATCTTGTCGGTGACGATCGAGTACGTGTCCTCGTGAAGGATCTCGTACGCGAATCCCTCGGCCTTCAGCCACGACTCGAGCGGGCGTCCGTCGTACCCGGGATGGCCTTGATCGACGTGCACCGCGAGCAGTTCGAAGTCGACCGGTGCGCGCTTCTGCATCGTGCGCAGCAGCGTGAGCAACGCGTAGCTGTCCTTGCCACCCGACATGCCGACCATGATCCGATCGCCGTCTTCGATGAGCCGGTGGTCGGCGATCGCGCGGCCCATGTCGCGCAGAAGCTGACGTTCGAGATCCATGCTGACTCGCCGCTCTCCCGCTTCGCCTCAGGCGGACTTGTTGCGACTGCCGCCGCGCCGACGTGCGATGCGTCGGATGACGTACCACGCGGTGCCGAGCGCGACGAGCAGTGCCGTCACGAAGAGCGCGGGAACCACGACCTCGCGATGACGTCCGAGTCCGAGTCGATCGATCAGCATGAAGTGCGCGAACCGTCCGCGGACGCCCTCTTCGTCGCCGGTGTTCGGCGCCGTCGAGCGATGCTCCATCGCGCGCTGAACGACGTCGCGCGGTGTCTCTCGGACTTCCTGCGCGGGCGGGGTGTTCGGTGCGGCAGCGGGCGGCGCGGGCGCTTCGACACCGATGTGGTTCACGACCTCGCGTTCCCACCCGCGACTCGGACGGTTCACGATGCCGCCCTCGTTCGCGACGAACATCGTCGTCGAACTGCCGCCGTCGAGATTGATGCCGCGGTATGCGCCGAGTTCGACCAGCAGTTCGGCCATCTCGACGAGCGTGCCGCCATGGCTCGTCGCGCGACGACCGTCGACGGTGATCAGGTAGACGGTGCGTCCGTCCTGCGACACGCCGACCGCGGATCGGGGTTCGCGTGAATACGTGCGCGGAAACGTCGCGAGTTCATCCGATGCGCGACCGCGATCGACGATGAGCGGCCTGCCCGACACCGCGTCCGTCACACCGCGCGAGCCCGCCTGAACGACGTCGGCCGGACGCGAGATCCACGCGCGTCCGTCGCGTCCGAACGCGAAGAACCCGAGTTCCTCGTCGTCGCTCGACCACACGGTGCCACCACCGGCTGCGAGTCCCTGTGCGCCTTGTCCGAAGAGCCCCCAGAAGCCGCCGTTCATCGCCGCGGCGAGATGCGCGTCACGACCGTACGCGCTCGTCGACTTCCATCGCTCACGCGGTGGCGTGCAGCGAATCGCCACGCCCGGCGCCGAGAGATCGACGACGAGTGCGTGAAATTCCGCGGGCGCGGGAGTGCTGCGATGGAGGTGTCGAATGCCGGGGTTCGGCGTCGTCCACACATCGACCGCGTTCGCGTCGCGTGCACCGAGCAGGAGAACCAGCGCGACGAGCGATGCGATCCACCACCAATGACCGTGCTGAGATTGCCTGCTGCTCGATCGTCGCGTGTGGGTGTGCATCCAGGCTCTGGTCACGACCGCGGCGAACGTGCTGGACTGCGCCCCCAGCTCCACGTTGCAACGATCTCGAAAAATGTCGCGCCGAATTGCCATACCGTCTCCGCAGCGTCAACCGAATGACCGGCGCCGCAGCGTTGCTCTCACGCTGCGTGCCATTGCGACGGCAGGTCTCGCCATCGCGCTTCCGGCGTGTCCGCACGACGAAGCGCCGCGCGTCGACACGGGTACGCAGTGGTCCGATGCCCACGTCGCACGCGGCAACACGCCCACGGGGATTCGTCCGCTCCCGACGATCGACGTTCCGATGCTCGGCAACCCGCACCTGCCGGCGCAACTGGGATTTCCGCAGATGCCCACCCATCCGGTGGACGCGACGGCATCGAATGCGCCGGACGCGGGCGCGCGGGCAGCGCATGCGGTCAGTGGCGGGTTCCTCGGCGGCGACGATGCGGTGATCCTTCGTCGCGTGTGCGATGCCCCCATCGAACGGATGGAGCGCAATCGCGGCGGAAGCACCATTTCGTTCAGAGCCTGGTTCGCGGGCGGCGCACGCGGGTTGTTCAAGCCGCAGCAGCGAGCCGAGGTCGCGAACTTCCGCGCCGAACTCGCGGCGTATCGACTCTCGCGATTGCTCGGTCTTCATCGCGTCCCGCCCGCGTGCGGCCGTCGTGTCGAACGCGCGCAGTTGCAGCACATCGCGGACGCGTCGGGCGACGCAGCTTTCTCCGAACGCGTGCTGCACGAACTGCTCGGTCGCGAGGACACGGTTCCGGGCGCATTGCTCTACTGGGTGCCGGGGCCGCTCGAGAACGTGCCCGGCACCGAGCGCTGGCAGCAATTGCTGGATCTCGCGCAGCCGCTGGCACCGGGCGATGCCGATCTCGCAGCAGATCTCGCGCGTCTGGTGCTGTTCGATTTCGTCACCGACAACGTGGATCGATGGAGCGGCGGCAATATTCTTCGACAGCATCCGAACGGGCAGCCGCCGAGCGCGATGCTGTTCATGGACAACGGTGCATCGTTCAGCGTGGGCGCCGATGGGCTGGGTGCGCGTCCGCGCGACCAGGCCGAGCGACTCGCGCACGTGCAGCGATTTCCGCGCGCGCTGCTGACGTCGTTGCGCGCACTGACTGCGGACACGCTGCGTGCCGCGATGCGTGAAGATCCGCTCGGTGCATTGCTCGGCGAGGCGCAGATCACGGCGCTTCTCGCGCGCCGCGACGCCGTCGTTCGTCACGTCGACGAGACGGTTCACGCGCACGGCGAGAACGCGACGATGGTGTTCCCCTGACGTGTGATTGCGCGCACGACGGTGATTGCCGCGCGCGACGAAAGCGTTCAGATTTCGTTCGGGACTTTTCGTGACAGCACTCCGAATCACGCTCGACCAGGCGCGCCACGCGTGGGTCGCGCAGCAGCGACTCGGTGGCGAACGAGACCGCGGCACGACCCTTGTCGACGCGGTCACGGAGACCGGCTGGATCCCGATGCCCTCCGCGGTCACGCCGTATCTCGCGCTTTTCGCGCGCGGCTTGATCGAGCGGCGCAGCGAACTCGATGCGCGTCTCGCCGAGTTCGCGATCGTCCCCGGACCGAAGGGTTCGACCTGGCTCGTTCCCGCGGCCGATGCACCGCTCGCGCGCGCGTTCGCGGTTGCGGACCACGCGACGCGTGAAGCCCGCATCGCCGCGACGACGACACTTCCTACTCGCGAACTGGCATCGACGCGCGAATTGCTCCGCGCCGAACTATCGCGACCGCTCGGTCTCGAAGCGCTGCGCACGAAGGTCCCGGACAGTGCGCTGCGTTCACTCGGCGCGCCCGGGCGCAAAGCCGGAATGCCGACGCTGGCGGCGATGGTGCTGCGCGCGATGTGGGTCGAAGGCGAAGTGCACCGCGTGATGTCCGCAGGGCGTCTCGACGCGGGCGAAGTGACGTGGGCAA
>CBIHQZ010000891.1:0-3590 GCA_966212315.1 uncultured Myxococcales bacterium | reverse complement strand
AACGCACGCATCCCACGCTCAGCCCTCACGCGCTGCGCCCACTCAGGCTACGTAGTCACGTCCTCCATCCGGATCAGGAACTCGCGATCGACCTTCGGGATGCACCACATCTTCTCTTGCCACGGCTTGATATCCATCTCGGCGAGTCGCCGACGAACCGTGTCCTTGCGGATCGAACGATGCTCGGTCAGTCGCACCATGCGGTTCGCCAGCATGACGAGCGTCCAGCGTGCGTAACCTCGCGGCGGCTTCGCGCATGCCGTTGCAGCGAGCAGTGCTTCCTCGGTCGTCGAGAGTTTCCGCGGCGCTCCCGAGCGCGGCCGTTCGCGAAGCGCCGACTCGAGGCCCTCGGTCGCGAATCGATGCCGAACGCGGATCACCGTCGATCGATCGACCTCACACCAGTCTGCGATCTCGACATCGGTGAAGCCTTCGTCAGCGGCGAGCACCATTCGCGCTCGCGTGATCGTGCGAGCCGCGTGTTTGCCGGTGCGCACGAGAGCACGTAGCGAAGCGCGCTGACTGCTTGTCAGTCGCACCGCGTAGCGTACGTTCGACCCTTGCCGCAGAGGCACATACCCGATTCGAGCTCGCGGAGGGCATGTTGTCGAACGAGAAGATCAAGCCCCGCTGGACCGAGCCTCAAGGCCAGTACCTCGCGTTCATCTACACGTACGAGCTGCTCCATGATCGCGCACCGTCCGAGGCCGAGATGCAGGCCTTCTTTCGCGTCTCGCCGCCCAGCGCTCACCGCATGGTCGTCGAACTCGAGAAGAAGGACCTGATCAAGCGAACGCCCCGGGCGGCACGCAGCATCAAGCTCCTCGTTCGTGCGGACGAGATACCGAGACTGAAGCGTGTCTCGAAGTCGCGTTAGACGTTGCAGGACTTCTGCGACACGGCACTAGTTCGTTTACGCCTTTCACGTGGCCCGGTGTAGTCGTCGGCCGGCTACATGCCGACGATGCTCACGGCTGCGCGGAACATCGCACAGAAAGTTTTGATCTGCTCTTCCGGAAACGCGAAGACATGGAGGATGCGCTCCCATCTCCCCGCCACGCCGTGCGCCCTCGTCACGTATCTCTCGAGCGCGATGATGTCTCGACTGTCTTGACCGCAGTCTAGTTGCAAATCTCGTTTTGCCGCAAAGAATCCGTCAATGAAGCAACGCAAATATCGCACATCATGACTCCCTAACATCATCAGCGGCCTTGTCTCTAGTTCGGACACGATGTCGCGTAGAGACGCCGGATTTGGTGTCAACGTAGGAACACTGATTTCCGAAGCTGAAGCCTCCAGAAGCGCGAAGTAACGATCGCAAGATGCCGCATCTGTCTTTTCGAGCATGTAGACCGCAGATCCAGCATTGAGTTCTGACGGCGTCGAAAATTCGGATATGACTCGGCGAACAGCTTCATCCGTGAGCGCTCTCACCCTCGGGTCAATGAATCCGTAACCTCCCACGAAGTACGACACGCCAATGCTCGACCTTACAGCTAGGAAAGTATTCTCGTCAGAATGTAATTGCCGCAATGTTGACACAAATTTTAGGCTTGATTCAGTCATTCCTGCACCCCCTGCACTACCGTACCGATCTTTGGTCCTATGGCGTCGTAGGCATCCACCCACTGCTGTACAGGCATTCCTTCCGGATGGAAATTATCAAACACCGTCTCTCCGACCTGAACGCCTTCGTGAAATCCATTCGTACTGACAACGCGCTCTAGCCCATTGACCATTCCGACGACATTGCCGTTAGCGGCGAGCGGAAAACGAATCTGAATCCTTTGCGCCACAACATTGGCATTTCTGAGCGCTGGCATCAGCCGGTCGGCAAATTCAGTACATCGGAAGAGCGGATAGGAACCGCAAACGGGTTTTCTCGCGAGGTGGCCCCGCGGCGAGGTTCGCGCAACGCCCGATTCGGTAACTCGCCCGCGTCCGCGGCGTCCACCAGCATCCCAACGCCCCCTCGCTGGCACCTCGCGAACGCACGCACCCCACGCTCAGCCCTCACGCGCTGCGCCCACTCAGGCTACGTAGGAACGGGAAAAGCAGGGCGCGAGTCCTTCGCGTGGGGTCCCATCATCCGGACGCAGTCTAGCCCGAGTTCCACGCGCTGGTCGGCGCAGCGAAGTCCACGTGCCGTTCGCGCCAGCAGCACCAGCGACCATCTGCGCTATCCTGACGGCATGAGCGACTCGCCCGTGAACCTCGCCGATCCCGATTGCGAGCCCTCGGACGAGGACTTCGCGGGATTTCTCGAGCGCGCGTTCGCGCACGTCCGCGATGACGACGAGAAGCGGTTGGCCAAGATGCGTGCGGAGATCGCGACGGCGCGCGCTGACGTCATGCGGCGGCTGGGCCTTTCGAAGTGAATCCCGCGCTGCTCGTCATCGCCGGTCCAAACGGTGCCGGCAAGACGACGGTGACCGAGCGGTTGCGAGCCGATCATTGGAGCGAGGGCGTCGAGTACCTGAACCCTGATGAAATCGCTCGCGATCGATTCGGCGACTGGAACTCGCCCGACGCCGTCCTCCGCGCAGCGCAGTGGACGACGGATCGACGCGAGGCGCTTCTCGCCGCGCGCGCCGGCATCGCGTTCGAGACAGTGTTCTCGGCGGTCGACAAGGTCGAGTTCGTGGTACGCGCGAAACGCGCGGGATACTTCGTCCGGATCTTCTTCATCGGGACGAGCGATCCGACCATTAATGCCGCGCGTGTTGCGAGACGCGTGATGCAGGGCGGGCACACGGTTCCGATCGAAAAGATCGTCAGCCGGTACGAGCGCGCGATGGCGAACCTGGAGCCCGCCATCGCGATCGCCGATCGCGTCTACCTGTTCGACAATTCGATCGACGGCGCAAGCGCACGGCTGTGTGCCCGGACGAGCGAGGGCGCGTTGCGAAAAGTCTACGGTCCGCTGCCTCGGTGGATCGACGAAGCCGTGTCGCAGATCCCGCGCCATGCGCGCTTCGTCGATGGCCGAGTCGTCGCGTAGCCGGTCGAACATTGCGGGCGCTTTGTTAATGGAGCGCGCGATGGACGTCGTGACTGCCGCGTTAGCGCGGAGGCGCGCTCTGCGCCTGCCGCAAGATTCTCAGCCAGTTGGATTCGCCGATTCTCAGTTCGCGGCAAACGGAAAGTACTTCCAATGCAATCGCGTCGGGAATCCGCTTCCCCGTCTCGAGGGACCAATCCACGAGATTCGCCCCGAGCAGATCAATCGCCAATTCTGGATCGCCAGCATCCACGCTTTCGATGACGCTACGAATGCGATCTTCGGTCGCGTACTGCGTGGATCGCCTTGCGAGAACAACGATTCGTGATGCTTGTTCCATGTGAGCCTTCACGGTACCCAGCCACCTCCCGAGAACCATACCCTCGGCCCATGAGCACGCTAACACCGGCATCGCAGATCCATGCGCTCGTCAGGAATTGCCGGGACCATGTGACGGAAGGTCGCCGCGTCGCCATCGAGGAACTCGCGACCGTCGGAGAGCCCGGACTAGCGATCGAGTTGCTCTGCCAAAACCTCGAGGACTCGATCATCGAGACGGGCTCGAAGATCCCGAGCGACCTCGCCGAGG
>CBIHQZ010000890.1:0-3591 GCA_966212315.1 uncultured Myxococcales bacterium | reverse complement strand
ACGCGACGAATGCTCGGTGCACGCACGCCTGTGCAGAATCGCGCGCTCGATCTGGACTACGTCGCGGTGAAGGCCGCGCAGTTCTCGTTCTCGCGCCTCGCAGGAGCCGATCCCACGCTGGGCGTCGAGATGGCGTCGACGGGCGAAGTCGGTTGCCTCGGTGACGACCTGCAGGAAGCGCTGCTCAAGGCGATGCTGGCGGTCGGATGGAAGTACCCGAAGAAGGGTGTGCTCCTGTCGCTCGGGCCCGTGTCCGAGAAGACGCGTTTTCTCGAGGACGCGCAGATCCTGCGATCACTCGGCCTCGCGCTCTACGCAACGCCGGGCACGCTCGAGGTGCTGCGCGAGAACGGCATCGAGGCGGAGATCGCGTACAAGTACACCGATCAGAAATCGCCGAGCGCGGTGGAGCTGATGAATGCGGGGAAGATCGACATGGTGATCAACATCCCGCGCGAGTACGACGTCGAGGGTCGCCCCGACGGCTACATGATCCGTCGTCGCGCGGTCGACCTGAACGTGCCGCTCATCACGAACATGCAGCTCGCACGCGCCGTGGTGGAAGCGATGGCGCGTTACAAGCGCGAAGACCTCAAGCCGGTCGACTGGGCGAGCTATCTCGCACGCCGTCCCGCGACCATCTCCTGAACACGCTGAAGCGGGTGCATTCGCATCCGCTCATCTCACCGCTCCACCCGTGTAGTTCCCGCCCGTGCGCGCCGGTATTCGACCGGAGCGCGCCCCGTCCAACGACGGAACGCGTGGGTGAACCCGCTCGCATCGGCGAATCCGAGCAGCATCGCGATCTCTTCCATCGTCATCCACGGCTTCGCGAGATACGCCTCCGCGAGTTCGCGTCGAACGGCATCGATCAGTTCGCGCAGCGACGTGCCCTGCGCGGCGAGATGCCGCTGAAGAGTACGCGGGCTCGTGTGGAGCTGGCGTGCCACGAGGGCCGCGCTGCAGTCGCCCTCCTTGAGTAGTTCGACGATCGCGCCTCGCACGCGAGAAGCGAAGTCGCCCGGCCGCGGCATGCGGTCGATCGCGTCGGTCGCATACCGCTCGAGAACCGCGGCGAGACGCTGGTCGGTTGCGCGTAGAGGCCAGGCGAGGCTGGTGGGATCGAAGCGTATCGCGTTCTTGAGCTGTTCGAAGCGCACCGGGCAGCCGAAAACGCGGTCGTAGAGTGCGACGCTGGCCGGCGCGGCGTGTCGGAACGTTACTTCGAGCGGGTGCCAATCTCCGCCGGTGAACTCGCGCGCACGCAGCACGACCATTGCGAGACTGTGCTCGACCATGTGTCTCGGCTGTCGAACAGGGACGAGGAACTCGTGCGTGAAGACTGCGACATCGTGCGCTTTGCGAAACTCGATGCGCCACGCATCGCCGAGCAGTCGCTGGTAGCGAACGAACTGCGCGACGCCGTGGTCGAGATCTGGGCTGCTGCGAACGATGTATCCCAGCACGTCGTAGGTTCCGACGGCCTCTCGGGTCGCCAGGTCCAGTCCGAAGTTGGGATCACGACTTTCGGCGGCGAGATCTGCCCATGCGGCCATTGCTTCGATGGCAGGGGCTCGCATGCCGAAGGTCTTCAATGTGTCTGGGGCGATGCCGTGGCGCCGGAGAATGGCGTCCGCGTCGACACCTGCCGAGCGTGCGAACTCGGCAGGCGAATGCAGGATGAACGTCGAAACCGTGTTGTCGCGCCCCCGTTTCAACGAGACCTCGCCGAGACGGCTGCACTCGTCGTGCCTCTCAGTTCGAGTAGCGCACAACCCGCGGCGTAGGTCCGAACGGTCCGAGGTCTTGCGTAAACACGAGACCCGTCTCGCTCTCGATGCCCGCGGATCCGCCGGCCTCGCCGGACATCGTCTGGTACACGACATCGAACACGTTGTTCGCCGTGCCAGTTGCCTCGTTCACGATGATCTCGAACGTCAGGTGCGCTGCCGGCAGACTGCCTGCGAAGGTCACGTCGTTCCACTCGACGACGAACTGGCGATTCGGCGCGGTGCCTGTGACGCCGTAGCAGATGCCGCCCGCACCCGTTCGAAGCGTGCGGCTGTAGGGCGCGAGGACGAAGTTCGGCGCCAGTGCGGAGCCGAAGCCCATCATCGTTCCGTTGGTGAACGCCGACGCCGGGAGGAACGAGAGCCACCCGTAGGTCGACACGCTGAACGACGACACCCGCGACGGATCGAGGTCGAGTCCGTAGACACGCAGCGGGAAGGGGACCGCGGTTCGCGCGATCTGTGCGAGCCCTCCGCTCGTGACGTTCTGCAGAACGACAGTCGCGCCGGGGAGGGTGCATGCGTCGATGAAGCTCACACCACCAGGTGACGACAACGCGTAGTTCCCCGGGGGGCCGCCTGCGGGCGCCGTTGCGACTTGGAGCGAGTACTCACTGATGGCCGCGCTCGCGGTCGCATCGACGATCGCGTAGTACGTGCCGGCCGTGAGCCCGCGCGCGATCTGCGTGGTACCCGTAGGCGGCGGTGCGGCGGTGTTGCTGCTCTGGCTGCACACCGGCACTGAGCCGCTGCGAGTTCCGTCGCATGTCGAGGACACTTGCAGCGAGATGCTTCCCGAGCCGGTGCCGGTACGGGTGGGCACCGCCGTGAGGAACACGTCGCGCGTGTCAGGGATCGAGAAGTTGAAGAAGCCGTCCACGTTTTGCGACGGCGAACCGCCGCCGCACATGGTGCCTACGTCATCGCCGGTGACGAATCCCGAACGCGGGAGAACGGTCGGCGAACTGTCGATCGTGACCGGAACTCCCGGGCAGAAGTCACCGGGGACGCGCGCGGCGGCCGGACGCACGGTGGCTGTGACGACGACGTCGTCCGCGACCGTGTCGCCGTTCTCGACGACCACCCAGTACGTCCCGGCCGCGACGGTCTTCACCGAAGCGAGCGCGGTGGTGCCCGATGCGCAGCGCAGTTCGGGCGCCGTGTTCGCGCACGCGCCGCGACGTATCGAGACGAATGTGCTGCCACCGCTCGAACTCGCGCGCGCGGCCGTGATGTCGACATCGCTGTCGGCATCGACGACGAGACGGAAGACAGCGTCCTGCGCGTTGTACGGCGTGACCGCACCGACGCGGCAGCCGATGGCGTAGTCGTCCGCGAGTGGCTCGAGTCGAGCGTAGTGCGGCGTGCCGTCGCTGATGTCGACGACGGGGTCGCTCGCCGACGGGGGACACGCGTCTTCGATCGCAGGCATCGCCGGCGGCGAGGTGATCTGCGCCGTGACGACGACGTTCGGATTGCTGATGTCGCTGTTCTCGAGGAACACCCAGTACGTGCCCGCAGGGAGTGCCCGCGCGTTGACGATGCCCGCGCCACTGGTCCCCGGCGAGACGCAGCGGATCTCGCTCGAGACATCGGCGCAGACGCCACCGCGCAGTGCGACGGTCGTTCCGCCGATGGGCGCGCTGGCCGTGATGCGGACATCGCTCGTGACGGCGAGCGAAAGGCGGACGACCGCATCGCGCGCCGATGCACCGGTAACCGCGCCGCGGCAGCCGAGTACGTAGTCGTCGCTGTAGTTTCGAAGCGGGATGATGTGCGGCGCGCCGTCGTTGATGTCGAT
>CBIHQZ010000889.1:0-3591 GCA_966212315.1 uncultured Myxococcales bacterium | reverse complement strand
GTCGGCGTGGCCTTCAGGATCGACTCGCGCAGGATCGGCGGAACGAGGGTCGTATTGTGGGCGTACTTCTCTTTGATCGGCGGATAGAAGAACGTCGTGACGACGTAATGCATGCACCCGGGAAGCTTGAGCTTGATGAATGCCTTCGTCGTTTGAAAGTCGACGCCGTGCCCTTCGATGATGTCGGCGTCGTGACGGCAACGCGAAATGATCTGCTGATTGTCGATCGAGATGCATGGCAGCCGATGCCGCTGCGCGTACAGGTACGCGAACGACTCGAAGTCGGAGATCACCGCGTCCGGAGCGAAAGCCTTCACGGCTTCGTAGTAGGCCGACATGTTCTCGAGGAGCATCTGCGGCGCGGCCACGACGTTCTTCGCGATCGTCACGTCGCGATCCATCGCGCCGTCGAGGTATTTGATCTCGAGGCCGCGGATCTCGACGACGTCGGGAAAGGTCTTCTTGAGGAAGTCGAACGCTCGGCCCGACACGACGATCTTCACCTCGTGTCCCTGCGCGATCAGGTGCTCGACCGTCACCTTCGACCGAGTCGCGTGCCCCATCCCTTCGCCGACGACGCCGTAGAGGATCTTCATGGCGCGCGAGTCTATCAGCACCGAACGGCGGTCTCGCCGACGGCGTGACGCCGATCGCGTTCGCGCCAGGGGCTACTTCGCGCGCTCGTCGGCCATCGTCACGAACGCGCGCATCAATTCAGTGAGCTTCGCCTTCGCGCGCGTGCGCGCCGCATCGATCGATTCACCGTCGGCGACCGGCTCGCGGACGTCGAAGTAGTACTTGATCTTCGGCTCTGTCCCGCTCGGACGAAGCGTGATGCGCGAACCGCCTTCGAGCGCGTACGCGATCACGTTCGACGGCGCGAGCGCCAGCTTCTCGCGCGCCTCGTGGCCGTTCTTCCACCGCTCGCCCCGGAGCACGTCGGTGACCTGTTCGATCTTCGCGTCGCCGATCGCGTCGGGCGGCCCCGAGCGGAACGCATCCATGATGCGCGCGATGCGGGCTGCACCCTCGGCGCCCTTGGCGGTCACGTTGTGCTGGCCGCTCACGTACACCCCGACGTTGCGATAGACCTCGTCGAGTTGCTCCAGCACCGATCGCTTGTGCACTGCGCGGTAGTACGCCGCGAGTTCGGCGAACACGCGCGCCGAGCCGATGCCGTCTTTGTCACGCACCGCGGTGCCGACCGTGTAGCCCAGCGCTTCTTCGTAGCCGAACGCGAATCGCGTCCCGGTCTGGTGCTCCACATCGAGCGCGCGATGCGAGATCCACTTGAAGCCGGTGAGCGTCTCTTCGAAGCGAACGTTCAGTCGCCGCGCGAGTTCACCGAGCAGCGGACTCGACACGATCGTCGTGACCACCAGCCGATCGTTCGCCGGCTTCGGATCTTCGACGAGCACGTAGTACGCGAGCAGCGCGCCCACTTCGTTGCCCGTGAGCTGCACCCACTTGCCGTCGCGATCACGCGTTGCCACCGAGAGTCGATCCGCATCGGGATCGTTCGCGATCACCAGTTCCGCGCCGACTTGCGTCGCCAACGCGATGACCAGATCCATCGCGCCCTTCTCTTCGGGATTCGGAAACGCGACCGTCGGAAACGCACCGTCGGGTTCGGCCTGCTCGGCCACGGTATGCAGCTTCGTGAAGCCCGCGCGTTCGAGCGCTTTGCGCGCCAGGCGATGCCCCACGCCGTGCAGAGGCGTGTACGCGATCACCATGTCGGCACCGTGCCCGCGATGAAGACCCAGCGCGTCGATGGCATCGAGGTACTTCGATTCCACGTCGGTCGGGACATCGAGCAGCAGCCCGCGCCCTCGCGCTTCTTTCGCCATCGGACGAGGCACCGTAGCGAGCGCGCCGACCGCATCGATCGCCGCGGCAATGTCGCGATCGACCGGCGGAACGATCTGCGCGCCATCCGCGCCGTAGACCTTGTAGCCGTTGTATTCGGGCGGGTTGTGGCTCGCGGTCACCATCACGCCTGCTGCGCATCCGAGTTCCTGCACCGCGAATGCGAGCAGCGGGGTCGGCACGACCTCGGGGAACAGGTACGCCTTCATCCCGTAGCCGGCGCACACCTCGGCGGTGTCCTCGGCGAAGCGACGCGAGTTCCGACGACCGTCGTAGCCGATGACGATGCCGCGCTCTTTCGCATCGGCGACGGCGCCCGCGACGTATGCGCAGAGCCCGGCGGCTGTTCGGATCACGACCGCGCGATTCATTCGATTCGGCCCGGCCCCGAGGACTCCCCGCAGCCCCGCTGTTCCGAACTCGAGCCGCGCGTCGAAGCGATCGCTCAGACTCGCGGTGTCGTTCGCGTCGAGCACCGCTTGCAGCTCGGCGACCGTGACGGAATCGGGATCTTCCTTGAGCCATTCGAGCGCGCGGCTGCGCAGCTCGTCGTTCGCATCGGCACTCATGCGGGGCGCAGTGTATCGAGCTCTTCTCGCTCGCGATACGCCTTCACGTCACGATGCTGCCGCGATCCGGCTGGCGCCACCTCGGCGCCGAGCCGTCGAGACATTCGAATCACGCCGCGGCCGACGCGTCGCTGAGCGCTTCGCGGAGGCGACCGATCGCACGCGAGTGGAGCTGCGAGATGCGGGGCTCCGACACGCCGAGGAGCTTGCCGAGATCCTTGAGACGCATCCCCTCGAAGTAGTGCTTCGCGACGATCATGCGCTCGCGCTCCGGGAGCTGCTCCACCGCGGCGCGAAGTTCGTCCGAGGTACCGATGGCTTCGAGCATCGCGAGCGCGCTCGGGGTCGAGTCGTCCGCGAGGCTGGCGCTGCGCTCCGAGTCGTTCACGTCTTCGAGACCGACGAGTGCAACCGGACCGTTGTACACGCCCGCCGTCGTCGCCTGTTCGTTCGCGGCCCAACGCGCACGGCGCGAGAGCCAGTCCTGCGAGCGCAGCTCGTCGAGGATCGCGCCGCGGATACGCATCTTCGCGTAGCCCGCGAACGTGTCGCCTTCGTCGCCGCCGTTGCGCTCGATCGACGTCACGAGCCCGTACATCCCCGCCGCGAGAAGGTCGCCGCGATCGATGTTCGCCGGGAGCTTGCGCATGAAGCGGGCGACAACCTGGTGCACGAGTCCGAGGTGCTTCTCGACATCGGCAGAGGTGGCGCGGCGGGCTTCGTTTGCGTTGTTCGTCGTCGTCATGGGGGGACCGCCATTGCGGCGCCCGTGCCATGCCGAATTATATATCAATATCAATTACTTAGACAGCCAGCTGGTCGCTCTGGCAGGGGTCGTTCGGACCCCCTTTTCGACGTCGTTTTCGGGCGATGCGTCCCGGCCGTAGAAGCCGATCGCGACCGGATTACGGCGCGTTGCATCGCGCAGGTCCGGCGCGACCCATCCGATGGGTCGATCGCACCCCGCACCCGTCACCGAGCCTTCGCGGTCGATCGGCCGACGATGCTACCGTCCCCCGCATGCGTACTCTCGCCCTCGGATTCGCAGCACTTCTCTCGCTCGCAGGCTGTGCCGCAGCGCCGGCCGCGTCGACCTCGCAGCGGCTCGCACAGACCCGCGCCTGCAACACGGACGCGGACTGCCACATCCGTC
>CBIHQZ010000888.1:0-3593 GCA_966212315.1 uncultured Myxococcales bacterium | reverse complement strand
CGTCCCACGAACTCCATGAAGACGTCGATCGAGAGAAAGTGCGGGTTCGGCGTCCCGGCGGGCGCTCCGCGGTAACCGAGTTCGACGGGCGTCGTGACGATCTCGGGGGCCTTGATGCAGCAGGGAAAGCCGAGTGGAAGTTGCGCTGCGTATCGCTCGAAGTCGGCGCGCGGAATCGGGCCGTAGTACCCGCGATCGATGCCGACGGTGCGGAGCAATGGATGCCGCGCGTACTCGACGAGTCCGTCGCGCGCGAGGGACGACTCGCTGCGCTTGCGCTCGTACACGATGCCGGCCCACCCCGGAAACGACCACGAGCTGGTGCCGAAGCGAACCGTGTCGGGCAATCGAGAAGCGATCTCGAGCGCGCGGGCATGCACGTCGGCGAGTGGCGAGGGGCCGTCGTCGAAGAGAGTGCTGCGTGGGGCGCGCGACGGCGCCGCGGGCGTGGCGGCAGATTCGCGCGTGGGCGCGGCGGGTGCAGCGGGCGCGAAGAGCGGGAGTTGCGCGGAGGGATCGGGCGGGTTCTTGCGAGGCATGCGCGCGAGGCAAAGCGTGGCGCAGTGCGCGCTGCGCGTCGACGAAGGAGCGCTGCAACGCGGCGCTTGCACGCGTGCGATCGAGCGATTAGCTTGCGGCCTCGTTCTGTTGCGCGACTAGCTCAGTTGGATAGAGCGTTGGCCTCCGAAGCCAAAGGTCGGGCGTTCGAATCGCCCGTCGCGCGCTGTTTCTCGAATCGCCCGACTACCGCTCGACGACCCGGAACGCGAACGGGTCGAGCGTGAACGACGACGGTGATGCCGTGCCGGTCCACGATCCCGTCTCGACGTCGAACGTACGCGCTGCGAGTGACGTGTTCGCGACGACCACGATGTGATCGCTCGCGGCGCTGTCGATGAAAAGCGGATCGGTCGCGGCGTCACCGTCGGAGCGAATGTGGCCGCCGCAGGCAGCGACGAGGACGATCGCGAACGCGAGCGCAGAGCGCGAACAGATGAGCGCGCGCATCGAAGCGAGTCGGTAACACGGTGCCCAGTGGCCACGCTACGGCCGTGCCCGCGGCGCACGCATGGGGCGGGCCCTCACGGGCTTGTCATAGATCGCGGGTACATCGCGCGCTGGCACGTCGATGGCATCGATCATGGTCGAGCACTTCGCGTGACTCCATCACGCACGGCGGTGCTCAAGGAGAGTCCGATGAGTCAAGCCAAAGAGCGTCGACGCGCGCAGCGAGCAGCGGCCTTCTCGGGGCATCAGCCCGATCCGGTTCACCATCCGGAAACGAGCCGCGGGCGTGAATACGATTCGGCGGCTCCGGACAAGTCCGAGAAGCGTCCGACGGAGAGCGTGCAGCGCGATCAGCCCGGAACACCTGAAGGGGCCGACAAGTCCGAGGCGAAGAAGACGCAGTAGGCCACTGCGCGCGTGGCAATTCGCTGCGCCAGGCAGCGACCGATGAACGACGACGGGGCTGCACGCCGACGGTGTGCAACCCCGCTGTCATTTGCGCGCGGGAGCACCGCTCGATTCGGCGTCGGCGCCTCGCGCGTCGATGGCGCGAACGCGTACGATCGGCGGCACTGCCATGCTGCAACTCGCACGGTTCGCACGATCCACTGGCTTTGCTGCGGCACTGATTCTTTCGTTGGGCGGCTGCGGTGGCCCGATGGCAGGCGGCGACGCCAATCCCGATGCGCGCGATGTCGTCGCGATCGATACGCCGGCGCTCGATGGCAACGTCGATGTCGACGCGTCTTTCGACGGCGACGCAGGGCCCGACGGCGATGCGATGACCGGTCCGGTGTGCGGCGACTCGATGTGCGCGGGTGGCGAGACGTGCTCTACGTGCCCTTCGGACTGCGGCGGTTGCCTCATGTCGGTCACCGTCGACACGCAGGTCGAGTCGTCGTCGGACGATGCCGAAGAGAATCTCGCGAGCGGCGCAACGAACATCACGAGCAGCGATCTCGAGTTCACCACCGACGGCGCTGCCACGCAGATTGTCGGCATTCGTTTCCATCCCGCGATTCCAGCGCACGCGACCGTCACGCGCGCGTGGATCCAGTTCACCGTCGACGAGGCGACGACGACACCGACGGTGCTGACCCTCGCAGGCGAAGCGATCGACGACGCCGCGACCTTCAGCGCGACCAACGCGAACATCTCGTCACGCGTGCGCACGACAGCCTCGGTCTCGTGGGCGCCCGCGGACTGGCCGACGGTCGGCGATGCCACCGCGGCGCAGCGCACAACGGATGTCACCACCATCGTGCAAGAGATCGTCGGACGCAGCGGCTGGTCGAACGGCCAGCATCTAGCGTTCGTCGTGGCCGGCACCGGATGGCGCGTCGCGGACTCGTTCGATGGCTCGGCCTCGGGCGCCGCGCGCTTGCACGTCGAGTTCGATGTCACCGCCAGCGGCGCATGCGGCAACGGGACGTGCGACGCGGGCGAGACCTGCTCGTCGTGCGCGGGCGACTGCGGTCCGTGCACTCGCTGCGGCGACAACCGTTGCGACGCGGGCGAAACCTGCACTTCGTGCGCGACCGATTGCGGCGCCTGCACGAGCACCTGTGGCGACGGCACGTGCGGCGCGAGCGAGCATTGCCAGACCTGCGCGCGCGATTGCTCGGCTTGCACCGGCAGCGCACCCACGATCACGCGAGGTCCTTATCTCAACAACGGGTCGACCGACGCCGTCACCGTTCGCTGGCGCACCGGCAGTGCCACCGACTCGGTCGTCGCCTATGGCCGCTCGAGCAGCGCGCTCGATTCCGTTGTTCGCATTCCCGGCTCGCGCACCGAGCACGTCGTACGACTCATCGGACTCGCGCCCGACACGCGCTACTTCTACGCGGTGGGCGCCACCGGTTCACCGCTCGTCGGCGATGCAACCTACTCGGTGGTCACGGCGCCGAACGCACCGCGTGCGACCCGCATGTGGGTCATCGGCGATGCCGGGACGGGCTCGAGCGGTCAGCGCGCGGTGCGTGATGCCTACACGCGATTCGCGGGAACGCGCGCGACGGATCTCTGGTTCATGCTTGGCGACAATGCGTACGTCGACGGCACCGACGCGCAGTATCAGACCGCCGTCTTCAACGTGTATCCCGAGATACTCCGTAGCTCGGTCGTGTGGCCGACGCTCGGCAATCACGACGGCCACAGCGCCGACTCCGCGACGCAGACCGGCCCGTACTACGACATCTTCTCGCTCCCCACGACCGGCGAAGCGGGCGGCATCGCGTCGGGCACCGAGGCGTACTACTCGTTCGACTACGGCGGGATCCACTTCGTGTGCCTCGACTCGTACGACTCGGATCACTCGCCCGGCGGGCCGATGCTCACGTGGCTTCGCAGCGATCTCGCCGCATCGACGCGCGAGTGGACCATCGCGTTCTTCCATCACCCGCCCTACTCGAAGGGCTCCCACGATTCCGACACCGAGGGCGGCCTCGTCGCGATGCGCACCGACGTGATCCCGGTGCTCGAGAATTACGGCGTCGACCTCGTGCTCTGCGGGCACAGCCACTCGTACGAGCGATCGTTCTATCTACACGGGCACTACGGCGCGTCGACCACGCTCACTGCCG
>CBIHQZ010000887.1:0-3596 GCA_966212315.1 uncultured Myxococcales bacterium | reverse complement strand
TCGCGGCATTGCTCTCGGCGCAACGCGGTCGAGAGGTGGCACGGGCAGACGCCGCTGCGTTCCTGGGGCTCCTCGCCGGGACGCTGCAGCTCGCGCGCGCGACCCCCGACCGCGTCGAGTCGGACGCGATCCTCGAGGCCGGCGTCTGCGCCGCGCTTCGACTCGCGACGTAGGGATCATCGCCGTGCGCACCTAGCGCGATCGATCCGCTCTCGAAGCAAGGTCGGTCTGCGAGATGCGCCGCTCGCCCGATGCGCGGCGCGGCGGATAGCTCGCCGCGTGGGTGTCGAAACACCGCTTCACGCGCTCGGGCACGTAGCGGATCCACCCCGTCCCGCGACGCAGTGCGAACTCGTGGAACGACGGGTACTGCACGCCGCGGAATCGCACCTGCTCGACGAACAGCGCCATCACGCCGCCGGTCTCGCGCCGGATGACCACGCGCGCTTGCAACGCACCCTCGCGCGGGTCGCCATCGGGAAGATCTCCGTCGATGGGGACCGCGACGAACCCTTCACGATCGGTGAACGGGACGCCGTTCACGACGAGCGCTCCGTCCTGATGCTCCACGCGAGTTCCGGCCGGGACCATGCCCAAACGCCACGCCATGGCCAGACGGTGTGGGCGAGACCAAGGAGACGCAACTCGGCACCTGCGCGGCGTCGGTCGGGGATCCGAACGAGCGTCGGCCGCCGAACAACGAGCACACAACGAACCGCATCGGATCCTTCGCGGTTCATCGTTCACCACCTGCGCGGCGCGCTTTGCTTCCCACCCTTCCGCAACGCGCGTCGCGCAGCTCCTGAAGAGCGTCGGGTCCCTCGCCCGCGACGCCATGAATCCACCCCCGACGCGTTACGGATCGTCGCCGGTCAGCACCCGCAACACGCCCTCGATCGCATCGACGTGGTCCGCAGACCCGAGCAGGTCGCTCATCGCGCCGCGCGAACCGGGAAGCAGGTCGAGCGCGAGGCGCGCGATCGTCGCGTACTCCTCGCCCCGGGCCGCGCGGACCACCGCGACCAGCCCCATCGTGCACGCCGAGCGCGCGGCCGCCTCACTGGACGCCCCGGCGTTCCGTTCGTTCACCGCACTGAGATGAGCGCGTGCCGTCAGCGGTACCCCGAGCAGCCTCAGCGCGATGTTCCACGCGCCGCGAAGATCGCCCCGCACGATCCGGTCTCGGATCTCGGCCTCGTGCCCCATGTCCCCAGGTCCGACGTCGCGTTCCAGCACGGCTGTCACTGTAGCGAAACGCACCGGGCTCGCTTGGCCCGGCGAACCGCGAAAGTGCCCGCGAAGTGCTCGATACCGACCACGATCAGCGACCGTGCGCAGCAGCCGTGCGCCCCCACCGATTGCGTGCATGCTGCGAAAAGCCCGGTGCGTGGAGCGAACCAGCCAGACCTCACCGCGAGGGTGAAGCAGCTCGGTGAGTCGATCGACTCCCTGTTGCACTCGCTGCGGCGGCAGCGTGCCGCCCTGGCGCTGCTGCGCGACGAATTCGAGGCACAGCAAAAGGCGCTCGAGGACCCACCACCCGTACCGGATCGAAAGGACGAACCGCATGGCGAATAGCCCGGTCCTGGTCGACTTCGCGAACGCCAGCGGTCCCGTTCCACTTCCTGCGCACTGGGCTCCGCACCTGCTCTCGTCCATCGAGCGGGTCGACGGCACCGACACCATCGAGGTGACCACGCTTCCATCGGCGCTCGCGCTCGGCGCGCCGGCGCGCGTGTCGATCGCCGTTCGCTACGACGAGGCGAGCGCAGTGCTCACCGCGCTCGGTGTGCACTCGCGCGAGGGCGTCGTTCCCTTCGGTCGCTTCGAGACGCCGTGGAGCCGGTTCTGGCTCGAGTCGCTCCCGGATGCACTGACGGCGGTGATCCGGCGGCGCCGCAGCACGGTGCCTTCTATACCGCTGGCGAAAGCGCGCTGATTCGCCGTCAGTGCGCGCCCGAGCGCCGACGGGTCCGCAGCACGCGCCGACGCGTCGCCGCACCCGTGTGGGTCGTCGACGCGGCCGTGCTCGGCCCCGAAGTCGAAGGCGCCGAGGTGTCCGGTGTTCCTTCGTCAGCCGTCGCCGCGGGGCTCGGCCTGGCAGGCTCGCGCTCCGCCGAACCACGGTCGCGCGAAGACGGATGGTGCGCGCCGCGTGCGTCGGCAACACCTGCATCTTCGTTCGCAGCAGAGCGCGTCGTGCCGGCGTCGCTGGCGGTCGGGTGCACCGCGAGTGAGCCGAGCCCGGCGACACTGGCGGCCTGATTCCACGCATCGGGCGCGAACTGCCGCAACGCGACCAGCCCTCCCCCGGCCGCCGCGACAACCAACGCGAAGAGCCACCATCGCCCGCCCTTCCGTGGCTCCCGGTCGACGGCCGCGGGTTCGAGCGACGGCGCGCTCGCTCTCGGCTGCGCGGCGGGCTTCGCGAGCACCGTCGCGTCCTCCGCACCGACGGGCACGGGCGCAGGCTCGATCGGGTTCAGCGTCGGGTTCGAGGTGCGCACCGCCTGCGGTGCCGACGGGAATCGCATCCGGATCGAGTCGCTGAAAGCCGGCGCTTCCTCGGGCGATTCTTTCGCGGCGCGCTTCATCCAGCCGACGAGCGCGTCTTGCATCGCGCGCGCGTCGGCGTACCGCGCGGCGGGAGCGCGCTCGATGGACCTCATCACGATCGCCGCGAGGTCCGGATCGAGATCCGGTTTGCGGAACGACACCGGCACGGGCGGCTTGTTCAGCATGTCGCTGATGAGCACGTTGAGATTCTCGGCTTCGTACGGGAGCCGTCCGGTGAGCGACACGTAGAGCACCACGCCGCACGCGTAGAGGTCGATGCGATGGTCTTGCACCGGGGATCCTGCCGCTTGCTCCGGCGGCATGTACTGCGGCGTGCCCATCACCGTGCCGACGCGTGTGAGCTTCGCGAGCCCGGGCGTCGCGGTGAGCTTCGAGATGCCGAAGTCCACGACCTTCACGCGCAGCCGTCCTTCGTCTTCGACGAGAAAGATGTTCTCGGGCTTGAGGTCGCGATGGATCACGCCCTTCTCGTGGGCGACCGCGAGGGCGGAGAGCACCTGGCGAACGATGTCCGTGGCCTGGAGCGCCGGCAGTCGCATCCCGTGGTTTTCGACGTAGCTCGCGAGATCTTCGCCGCGAAGAAACTCCATCACGATGTACGGACCGAACGCGTCGCTCGATCCGAGATCGACGATCTCGACGACGTTCGCGTGATCGATCGTCCCGGCCGCGCGGGCCTCGCGCTCGACGCGTTCGACGAGTTCGGCGTTGGCGCGGAACTCGGGCAGCAGGACCTTCAGCGCAACGATGCGACCGATCTTCGTGTGCTCGGCGCGATAGACCACCGCCATGCCCCCGGCACCGAGTGGCTCGAGCACCTTGTACTTGCCGTCGACGATCGTGCCCTCGGCGGGCAGGCCATCGAGGCGCTGATGCGTCGTCGGACACGTCGCGGTGTCAGCGGGGTGATCAGTCTTGCAGAATGGGCAGCGCACGGGATTCACGACCGGTGTGGGCGAACGATGGAAGCTGCAGTCACGGCCCGCTCGCCCTGCGCGAGCGTCGCGTGGGAGGACCCT
>CBIHQZ010000886.1:0-3599 GCA_966212315.1 uncultured Myxococcales bacterium | reverse complement strand
GCCGCGCAGACGATGCAACGCGTGTTGCCGCCGGCCCATCGATCGCTCGGATTCGGCGTGCTCTTCACCGGAAGTTCCATCGGCGCGGCCATCGCGCCGCTCGTTGCAGTCGCGCTCTCGAATCGATTCGGATGGCGCGCGGCGTTTCTCGTGACACCGGTGGTGGGCCTGCTCTGGATCCCGCTCTGGCGATACGCGACCCGGCACGCTGGCGTGCGAACGCTACTCGATGCGCGTGATGCGGCGACGAACGCCCCCGCGCCGAAGATCACGGCGCTGCTCCGAGATCCGGTCGTGTTCCGCGCGGTGATGCTGATCTTCCTCTCGGCGCCGCCGATGGCGTTCGTGCTCATGTGGTCCGCGAAGTTCCTTCACGGCGTGCACGCAGTGCCGCAGTCGATGATGGCCCGCTACCTCTGGCTTCCGCCGGTGTGCGTCGACGTCGCGACCATTGCGTTCGGGATCCTCGCGTCGCGTCGCGATCAACGCGACGGCGCGAAGGGTCTGCCGCGTCGCAGTCACAAGGGTCTCGTGATCGCTGCGTCGCTGATGATCATGTCGGCCGTTGCGCTGCCTTTCGTCTCGAACGTGTGGGGCTGCGTCGTGCTCGCCGGGCTCGCGTACGCGGGCGGCGGTGCGCTGTTCGCGATGTCGACCGCCGACATGCTCGCGCGCGTGGCGCCGCATCACGTGTCGACCGCGGGCGGAATGGCCTCGGCGTCACAGGGCGTGGCCTTCGTGCTCTCGAATCTCGCGATCGGCGCGGTCGTGCGCGCTACGCATTCGTACAACGCGATCATCGTCGTACTCGCGCTGCTCGTCGTGCCCGGAACGATCGCATGGCTCGCGCGCGATCCGAATCGCACGCGTCGTCGTGGTGGCGGCGGTGGTGGGCTCGCCTTCGTCGCGCCCGCGACGGTGTCTGCGTCGCCGTAGCCAACACGCTTCGCGCGCGGCCGCGCGTGCTACGCAGACCCCTCCGCGCTGCCGCGCGCCCTCCCCGAACGACACTTCGCAGTGAGAAACGCGGAAGTGTCGTCCGAAGAGGGCTTCGTGAATTGGTAGGTTGTGCATCGAGTGTGACCGCGCCGTATCGCGTGGTTGGGCGACACTCCCGCGTTTGTCGCTCGAAGCGTTGACCCGCTCTCCGCTCGCGATTCGCGCGCGGCGCAATGCGTTCAGCGCCACGGCGCGATCGATCTCGCGCGCGCCGGCGTAGAAGCTCGCCGTTCGCTGGATCATGCACCGAATGCGTTGCGAGAGCGGGAGCAGCAGGAACTCGTAGCGTTGCAGCCGCGCAGCGGAAGCTCGAGGGTCGACATGGCGGGGGTTCTGCACGCGCGGTGGACGACGGCACACGATGGGGTCGAGACCGCATCACGACGGATGCGCTATGCGTCAGCGCGTCGCGCTCCGGATACCGATGCGACCGCGGCCACCGAGGCGACCAGATCTTGCGGATCGATCGGCTTCGCGACGTGATTGGTGAAGCCTTCGCTCAGCGCCCGAGCGCGATCCTGAGCGCGCGCGTACGCCGTCAACGCGATGGCGGGAATGCGGCCGCCTTCTTCGACGGAGAGCGCGCGCACGCGGCGGATCAAGGCGTAGCCGTCCTCGCCCGGCATCCCGATGTCGGAGACGAGTACGTCGGGCGGCGACTCGCGGAACATCGCGAACGCCTGCTGCGCGCTGTCGGCGGACGCGACGCGCGCGTTGCATCGCTCGAGCGCGGCGACCAGCACTTCGCGCGCATCGGGATCGTCGTCGACGAGAAGCACGCGCAGTCCGTCGATGATGGGCGGGCAAGGGAATGCGACCGTCACTTCGGGTGGCGTCGGCGTCACGTACGCCTCGGCGGGCGCTGTCTCCCGCATCGGCACGATCGGAATGCGCACCACGAACGTCGCGCCGCGATCGACGCCCTCGCTGTGGGCTCGCACCGTGCCGCCGTGCAGCTCGACCAGGCTCTTCACGATCGAGAGGCCGAGGCCGAGTCCGCCGTGCTGACGCGTCATCGTTGCGTCCGCCTGACGAAAGCGCTCGAACACGTGCGGCAGGAAATCGGTCGGAATGCCCTGCCCCGTGTCTTCTATGGTGATCTGCGCCGCCGAGTGTTCGCGCTCGAGGCGAACGTGCACGCGACCGTCGCGCGGCGTGAATTTCACCGCGTTCGACACGAGATTCCAGATCACCTGCTGCAGCCGATTCGGATCGCCCATCGTCATGCCGGCGTCGGTATCGAGCAGCAGTTGCAGTCGAACCCCCTTGGCATCCGCGGCGGGTCGCACGGTGTCGACCGCGGCTTCGACCACCGACGTGAGTTCGATGGGCTCGACGGTCAATCGCAGCTTGCCGGCGACGATGCGCGAGACGTCGAGCACGTCTTCGACGAGCGCGACCTGCGCGGTGGCGTTGCGTTCGATCGATTCGAACGCGCGCTCGCGTACCTGCGGAGCGAGCGCGCCGGTGCGAAGCATGCGGGCCCATCCGAGAATCGCGTTGAGGGGCGTGCGCAACTCGTGACTCATCGTCGCCAGGAACTCGTCCTTGAGTTGATTCGCGCGTTCGGCTTCGAGGTGAGCGCGTTCGACGCGCTGATGGCTCAACGTCTGCTCGGTGACGTCGAAGCCACAACTGAGAACCCCTTCGACGCGACCGTTCTCGTCGAACAACGGTGCGTACACGAACTCGAAGTACCGATCCCGCATCGGTGTGAACTCGGCGCGCGCTTCGAGCGCAGTGCCGGTCGAGAAGACTCGATCGAGATGCGCGGCGAGTGACGGGTCGCGCGATTCGACGAGCGCTGCATCGAACGGCCGGCCCACCACACTGGCGTCCCGGCCCCAGGCGCGAAGCGCAGCATCGTTCGCGAGGTCGATCACGTGCGTCGGTCCGCGGTAGATCACGATCGGAAACGGCGCCTGCATGAAGTGCCGGTACAGATTCGCGCGTTGCTCGCGTGCCTCGCGCGCGGCGCGGGCCATCGCAAGACGGGCGGTGAGTCGCACCAGGAGATCACGCGCGACGAAGGGCTTCACGATGTAGTCGTCGGCTCCGGCGCGCAGACCCTCGGCGATCGATTCGGAGCCCGCACGCGCCGAAAGAAGCACGACGGGGATCGTGCGAGTGGCCGCGTCTTCGCGCAGCGCGCGCAACAAGCCGAAGCCGTCGAGCCCCGGCATCATCACGTCCGAGAGCACCATGTCGGGCATCTGCGTGCGGGCCGCTTCGAGCGCGGCGTGACCGTCGCCGACCGCGTGCACCTGCCATCCCTGTTCGCGCAACAATCGCGCGATGTACGCGCGCATGTCGGCGTTGTCGTCGGCGAGCACGATGCGCGCGGATGCAACCGACGTCTCGGCGGCGTGGTCCGATCGCACTGGCGCAGCGTCCTCCCGCTGCGCATCCGATGTCAGCCAGCCCAGCGCCTCGTGAACGAACGCCGACGCACGCTCGGATGACTTCGGTTTCGCACTTTCTTCCGCCACACGAACGGACGCGCCCTCCGCTGCGCCGGTTGGAATCGAAACGGTGAACGTCGTCCCTTCGCCTACGACGCTCGCCACATCGATGGTGCCGCCGTGCAGCGCGACGAGTTG
>CBIHQZ010000885.1:0-3599 GCA_966212315.1 uncultured Myxococcales bacterium | reverse complement strand
GAACGACGCCGCGACATTGCCGGCATCGCTCCACGGCGCGACAGCGAGCGGCGACCCGATCGAGATCCGGCTCGCGGCGCAGCACGAAGACGGGACGTTCAGCGCGGTGCTCTTCGGCCGCGGCGACTGGCATACGCCGACGGAGCATCGCGATCCGCCGCCGGCACTCGAGCCGAATGCGCACCTGCAATTCGGTCCGCTCGGCGCGCGCGTGGAATCGATCTCGCCTCACTCGTCGCGCATGCTGCGCGTTCGCTTCGAAGCGACCGGCGAGACGTTCTGGTCACGGCTCTATGCGCACGCGCGTCCCGTGCAGTACGCGTATGTCGAACGCGACGTGCCGCTCTGGCACACGCAGTCGGTGTTCGCTGCGCGACCGTGGGCGTTCGAACCGGCATCGGCGGGGAGACCACTCACGTGGCCCACGCTGTTCGCACTGCGCGATCGCGGCGTCCGAATCGCGCGCATCACCCACGCGGCCGGTCTCTCGTCGACGGGCGATCCAGCCATCGACGCGATGCTGCCATTGCCGGAGCGCTACGAGGTGCCGCGCGAAACGCTCGATGCGATCGAGTCGACCCACGCGAGCGGGGGACGCGTCGTCGCGGTCGGCACTACGGTCGTGCGCGCGCTGGAGAGCGCTGCACGAACGGGCGCGCGTGAAGGCGTGACCGATCTGCGGATCGGTGCGGAGACCCGCTTGCATCTCGTCGACGGGATTCTCACCGGCATGCACGCACCGACCGAGAGTCACTACGACCTGCTGCAAGCATTCGCGTCGCGCGAGGTGCTCGATCGCGCATTCGCGCATGCGGAAGAGCGGGGTTACCTGTGTCACGAGTTCGGTGACTCGGCGCTGATCCTCGCGGCCGCGTGAGCGAAGAACGCGCGACATGGACGAAGAGTTTCGCAGCTGCGCCGTAAGGCACACGAGAACCCCGAGAATTGCCGCTCCAAATCGCGGGTGTTAGGTTGCCGCGCGTGTCGACAGCCGAGCATGATTCCAACGATCCATTGACCTGGTTGCCCGCCGAATGGGAGCGCTTCATCGCGTCCCATGGCGAGCGTCCCTACCGCGCACTCCAGGTGTTTCGGTGGATCCACAAACGCGGCGTCGCCGATCCCGCGGCGATGAGCGACCTCGGGCGTTCGCTGCGCGATGTGATCTCCAAGGCCGGGTTGAAGATGCCGAGCGAGGTGTCGCACGTTCATCGCGACCCCGACGGTACGCAGAAAGCGCTCATCCGTTTTCCCGACGGTGGACAGGTCGAGACGGTGCTCATTCCGCCCGTTGCGCGCGACGACGCCGAACGCGCGGAAGACAGCGACGACGAGTCCGAGAGCAGCGCCGAGGAGCCGAACGCGAGCGGCATGCGCGTCGCTGCGAAGCGCGTCACGCAGTGCATCTCGAGTCAGGTCGGTTGCGCGATGGGGTGCGTGTTCTGCGCGTCGGGCGTAGCGGGACTCAAGCGCAACATGACCGCGGGCGAGATCGTGTCGCAGATCCTTCTCGGTCGCGCGCTGCTCCCCGCCGATGAAGCGCTGCGCAACGTCGTGCTCATGGGCATGGGCGAACCGCTCCACAACTACGGCAACGTCTCGCGCGCGTTGCGACTGCTCACGCACCCCGAAGGCATCGGACTCTCCACGCGGCGCGTGACGGTCTCCACCTCCGGCCTCATCCCCGAGATCGACAAGCTCGGTGCCGACTTCAAAGGCCAGGTCGCGCTCGCGGTGTCACTGCACGCGCCCGTCGATGCAATGCGCAGCGATTTGATGCCGATCAATCGGCGCTATCCGTTGGCCGAACTCATCGCGGCCCTGAAGCGCTACCCGATGCCGCCGCGACGGCGCATCACGATCGAGTACACGCTCATCCAAGGGATCAACGACGGTCCCACCGAAGCGCGCGCGTTGGCTCGCGTGCTGCGCGGCGTGCCGGTGAAGATCAATCTCATCCCGATGAACCCGATTGCAGGGACGCCGTTCCAGATGCCTGCACCCGAACGCATCGACGCGTTCCAGAACGTGCTGCGCGAAGCGGGATACAGCGTGTTCGTGCGCAGACAACGTGGCGACGAAGTGAACGCCGCGTGCGGGCAGCTCGCATTGCACGGCGCCGAACCGAAACGGCGCCGGCTACCGACGGTGCCGAGCGCGGACGAGGACCACAGCTGACGTTGCGCGTCGCGATCGAGAAGGGTTGATCGCGTGCAGCGTATCTCTAACCCGCGCGGCGATAGCTACTCGTGACGGTGTTCACGAGGCCATCGAAGTCGCTCAGTCCGTCTGTCAGTACGAACAGCCCCTTCGCGGTCGCAAGCTGCAGACGCCGCGTGGAACGCCCGACGATGACCGTCGGCGAGCCGATCTGATCCCACGGGAGGACGGTCGTCTTCCCCTTGTCTCCCACCACGAGTCCGGCCGCGTGAACGTCCACACGTTGGGTCCACGCGCCGCGGATCATTCGCACCGTCGCGAAGACGAGCGCGGCCGCGAACACTCCCGGCAGCAGCGCGAGCCATGGCGCGTTCGCGAGCCTGCCGTCCATCGCCCACTTCACGATCACGCCGAGCGGGACGGCGGTGTAGATCGCCATCCAGAGCGCATCACTCGCCTTGCGAGCTGACGAGATCGAATGCGTCGTGCGGACGGGTCCGAGGACTGATGGGTCGTTCGACATTCCGATCATCGTCGCCTGTCGCCATCTACACGACAAGCAGCAGTGAACGGCTTCGAGCGCGTGGACTCACCCGAACGCATCGTCCTCCGAGTCGTGCACGACGCGGTCGCGAGCACATTGCGCGAGGCGGCCGATCGCGAGGCCGAGCAGCAGCCCGTCGATGCACTGCGCCATGATTTGATGCCGATCAATCGGCGCCATCCGTTGGGCGAACTGATCGCGGCCCTGAAGCGCTCCCCGATGCCGCCGCGAAGGCGCATCACGATCGAGTACACGCTCATCCAAGGGATCGACGGCGGTCCCACCGAAGCGCGCGCGTTGGCTCGTTTGCTGCGAGGGGTACCGGTGACGATCGATCTGATCCCGATGAACCCAATTTCAGCGACGCCCTTTCAGATGCCTGCGCCCGAACGGATCGAAGCGTTCCAGTACGTGCTTCGTGAGGCCGGCGACAGCGTGTTCGTGCGCAGGCAACGTGGCGACGAAGTAAACGCCGCGCGTGGGCAGCTCGCATTGGATGGCGCCGAACCGAAACGGCGCCGGCTCCCGACCCTGCCGACCGCGGAAGAGGAACATGGCTGACCTGCGTCTCCCCGAATCGCGCAAACGAAACACAACGCCGCCCACGCCGGACGGCAAGCGACCGCCCGGGGAGTCGCCGACGAACGAGAAGCGCGCCCGCACGATGATGGGCGTCGCTGTCGTGGTGCTCGGTCTGCTCGCGTTCGTGCAGCTGACGTCCGCGTCGCGCACGCCGCCGCAGATCCGGTACGACGAATTCAAGAGCCGCGTTCGCAACGGCGAGATCGAAGAAGTGTGGATCGGGAGTGATCGCATCACCGGTCGTGCGCACCGCGCGCCGGCTGCGACGCCCGCTCCCGCGCCGGCCGCGACGCCTGCGCCGGTGACCGCACCT
>CBIHQZ010000884.1:0-3605 GCA_966212315.1 uncultured Myxococcales bacterium | reverse complement strand
CGCGAGAATCACCGCGAGCGCAACCGCTCCGCCGATTGCGTACGGCATCATCCCACGCGACGGCGCGGATGCAGGCACTGCGATCATCGGCGGTGGGGCAACGATCGGTGCGAGCGATTGCGAGTGCGCGATCGCGGGTGGCGCGATCGCGTTCGTCATCGCGGGTGGCGCCATCATCGGCGTGCTCGGACGTCCTGCGTGAACCGTCGCGACGCTCGGCGGTGACGCCGCGAACGTGTTCGTCGCGAACGCAGGCGACGGCGACGGCGCGCTAAGCGACGTGCGCGACACGCGGCGACCCACACTCGCTGCCAGCGCGTCCGCCATCTCGAGCGCCGACCCGAATCGCGCCGCGGGATCTTTCTGCATCGCGCGCGCGGCGATGTCGGCGATCTCGCGCGGCACCGTCGGATCCGCCGCATCCGCCCGTTGCCACGTACCTGCGAGCACGCGCGGAATCACTTCCGCACCCGATCCGAATGGCTGCCGCCCCACGACGAGGCACCAGAGCACCACGCCCATCGCGTACACGTCCGTCGGCGGTGTGATGGGCTGCCCCTGCAATTGCTCGGGCGGCATGTACGCCGGCGTCCCGATGATCTCGCCGGTCATCGTGAGCCGTGTGAATTCCGCGCCCGTCTTCAGCTGCGCGATGCCGAAGTCCACGACCTTCACGAGATCGGAGCCGCCGTTGTCGACGACCATCAGGTTGCCGGGCTTGATGTCGCGATGAACGATGCCGAGCTGATGCGCCGCGGCGAGCCCTCGCAGCGCTTGCTCGGCACACGACGCGGCATGAGCGGGATCGAACTTGCCGCCACTGCGAAGCCGATTCGCCAGCGACTCGCCGGCCATCCATTCCATCACCAGGAACGGTTGCCCGGCGGCCGTCACGTCGAGATCGAACACCTGCAGCACGTTCGGGTGATTGATCGCCGCCGCGGCCCGTGCCTCGCGTTCGAATCGCGCGCGCAGTGTCGCGTCACGCACCAGCTCGGGGCGCACGATCTTGATCGCGACGACGCGTTGCAGTCGCTCGTCGACGCCCTCGAGAACCGCCCCCATTCCGCCCTTCGCGACCGCGCGCACCACGCGATAGCGATCGTTCAAAAGCTCGCCCGGCGTCGTCACGGCGCGGATCGTACGCACAGTCACCGCGAGGGTCCCGTCGGTTCACATCGTGGGAAGAGTTTCGAATCGGCTGACGTATCGTGCCTCACGATGCCGATCCGAATGCTCGCGACGCAATGGGCCTGCGCGCTGCTCGTGGTGACCGCAGCCTCCACTGCGTTCGCGCAGCGGCGGGTGGTGCGGGTGGCGCCGGGCGAGACGATCGCGGGCATTCGACTCGGCATGAGCGTCGCGCGGGTGCGGGCGAGCGGGCACACACTGCGTCCCGAAGGCGAGGATCGTGCGGCCGGCGTGACGGGCTACTACAGCGGTCCGATCTTGATTCTCTTCGACGCGCGCGGAGCCGTGCAGCTCGTGAGTGTGCCGTTGCGCGAGTCGGCGGGCATTCGCTTCGGCGGCGTGTTCATTCCGCCGAGGGCATCGCTCACCGACATCGCCCGGCAACTGCCGCAGTGCACGCAATCCGCCGGGTCGGGCGGCAACGTGCTCACCTGCACGAGTCCGCGCGGCGTGATGCACTTCTACGATTCGTTCGGCCAGCCGGGCAGCGTGTCGCTTCACCTCGGATGACGCTGCGACCGCGAGCACCGTCACTGCACCCGTAGTACCTTCCGCGTCGTGATCGTCGAATGTGAACGCTGCGGCGCACCGCTCGACGTGCGCGAGAACCAGCAAGTCGCGAAGTGCAACTACTGCCGCGCGACCCAGCGGGTGAAGAGTCTCCGCACGCGCGAAATGCGCACGCCGCCCGATTGGAAACCTCCGCCCGTCTGGCCCCCGCAGGATCATCGTCGCGAGCGTTTCCCGCAGCCGATGCAGCATCGTCCCGCCTCGAGCGCCGGCCCGATCGTCGGTGCGGTGCTGGGCGTCTTCGTTCTCGCCGGCGTCGGCAGCGCGACCTTCTTCCTCCATCGCAACGGAACGCTTTCGGGTCTCGATCTGGTCTCGCCACCGACGCTCGGTCAGTTCGAGATCGGCCCGGTATTCCCCGTGCGCTTCGATCGCCCTGGTGTCGCAGGCGGACCGGTCGACGCGATGCGCATGGGCCCCGCGTGTCGCGGTCACTTCGCACGCGCGCCACACGCGCTCTTGCGACTCCGTCAGCAGGCGTCGCTCAGCATCACGACGCTCAACAACAACAGCGTCGATCTCACGATGGCGGTGCGCGGCCCCGATGGCGCCTTCCGCTGCGACGACGACAGCGGCGAGGGATCGAACCCACGGGTGCATGGCCCTCTCCCGCCGGGTGACTACCGCGTATGGGTCGGTACGTACTCCGCGAGCCAGAGCGCGCCGTTCACTCTCTCGGTGCAAGTGAACGCCACCGGCAACTCGATCGATCTCAACGGGCTCTCACCCGATGCTGCGCCGCAGGCCGGTGCTTTCGATCTCGAGGCCAACGGCGGCTTCGCGACGGGAAGCGGGACCGCGGCGGGCTTCGTGGAAGGGACCCACGTGAACAGCAGCTGCCGCGGGTATTACAACTCCGCGCCGACCGCGACGATGCGCATCACGCAGCCGCGTTTTCTCTCGCTCACCACCGAGGGCAGCGCCGACATCACGATGCTGCTCCGCGATCCGGGTGGTCACATCTTGTGCGACGACGACTCGGGCTACGCCGCGAATCCGCGCATCGAGACGATGGCATCGCCCGGCGTCTACCAGATGTGGGTCGGGATCTACTCGCAGGGGCAGTCGTCGCCGTACACGTTCTCGGTCGCGAGCGAAGTCGTGCCGCCGGTCAACGATCAGTACGGATTCGCACCCGATGGCGCGCCTGCCTTCGGGACGCTCGAACTCGCGCAGAATGCGACGGCACAGACGTATCGCGGCGTGGCGATCCGACGCGTCGACGGCGCGCCCGTGGATCCGTCGTGCAGTGAAGGTTTTCCGGCCGACCCGACGATCGCGATTCGCACGCAGACGGCGCGACGTGTGTCGGTGCGACTCGCGGCGCAACACGATCTGCGTTTGCTGGTGCGCTCGGCCGATGGCGCGAGTCACTGCCAGGGGCCGCGCGCGAGTTCGATGAACGTGCCGCTCGAATTGCACCCGGGTACGACGCTGCTGTGGGTCGGCACGTACGATCGCGAGCGACATGTGCCGTACGTGATGTCGGTGACGCCGGCGCGGTGAAGCGCGAGTGCTTGCGCGTGCTTTCTCGTGCTCATGCTCGTAGTCGTCCGCGTGCTCGAAGCGTGAGCGCGTGTGACCTCACCCCCGCTGCCGCCTCACCATTGGTCACGAATGTGCTCGCCGAGGGATTCCCGGCGGGTGAACCCGCGGCAACGACTCCTAAGCTTCGCCTGCGCGAAGCTCGCGGTGACTGCGAGTTGCCTTCGATCTCTTCGGAACAGACAGGTGTGTTCGATGCGACATCGTGAGCCTCACGAAGGTGAGGTTTCGAATGTGTTGCCGCGGCTTCATTCAGCCGCCGGGCCCCAACGCAGCGCGAGGACACATTCGTGACCAAT
>CBIHQZ010000883.1:0-3614 GCA_966212315.1 uncultured Myxococcales bacterium | reverse complement strand
GCCGCCGCGACCCGCTCGGCGCGGCGGGCGGGTGAACTCCGCACCGAAGCCGAAGCGAAGCGCGTGCTGGCGCTGTACCTCGGGCAACGCGGACGCTACGCCGAGGCACTGCACGCAGCCGAAGAAGCATTGGGCGCACTCGAGTCGCGCAGTGCACTGGCGCCGCCGCCGGGCGGCACCGCGGACGATGGCGTTCGCGCGGCGCGCACCACGCGGATCGAAGTGCTGGTCGCGCGCGGATTGCTGCTGCGACAGACCGGCGAGATCGCAGGCGCCATCGAGGTGTACTCCGAGGCGTTCGCGCTGCTCAGCCGCTTCGGCCCGCGGCGACTCGTGGCCCAGGTGCTGAACAGCCTCGGGGTCGCGTGCTCCGCGCGCGGGGACTACGACGATGCGCTGCGATTGTTTCTCGCGTCGATCGCGGTGCATCGCGAAAACGGTCAGCGCGATCGACTCGGCATGGCGCTCTCGAACGCGGGGCAAACCTACGCGACGCTCGGGCGGAACGAACGCGCATTTCACTTTCTGAAGAAAGCTGTCGAAGTCCTCGACGCGCTCGGTTCGCACTCGAGTGGCAGTTGTGATGCGCACGTCGCGCTCGCCGAACTCTGCGCGGCGCGAGGCGAGACCGAACAAGCGCTCGCCGAACTCGAACGCGCGCGGTTCTCCACCGAGGCGACGGGCAATCGTTTCGACACCGTGCGCCTGAAGAACGGCGAAGCGGTGGTCGCTCTCGCACGTGGTGAGTTCCTCGCGGCACGCACCAGTGCGGAAGAAGCCGAGCGCATCGCGACCGAAGCGGGGCTGGTGGTGTACGCGCTGCACGCGCGCGCTCACGCTGCCGAAGCAGCCGCTGCCGGTGGCGATCGAGCCGCTGCGCGTGTGTACGTCGACGCCGTGCTGGCCGATGCATTGCTGGTCGACCCGTGGCGTCTCGAGCGGGGCGAACTCGTACTCGCGTCGTGTGAACGAACGCTGCGTCTGCTCGGTGACGACACGCGCGCCAACACGATCGCGGCACTGCGACTGCGACACGGCCCGCATGCCCCGCGGGAAACCGCACGTCCCACGGTCTGAACCACGACCGCGGTTCCGGCCGAAAATCCGCGGACCACGGAAGCGCGCGTGTGACACGCGGTGGAGATCGCGGCGCGCCCCGCGTATACGTCGAATCAGTGTTGGCCGGCGCTCACCCTGTCGATCCGTGGCGGATGAATCGCGGCCTGCTCGCGCTCGCATCGTGCGAGCGAACCTCGCGCCTATCGGGGGATGGCGCCCATGCGGACTGCACTCGGGCCTCGCGCACGCGACGTTCGGTGCACGCCCCGTCCATCGCCCCGGAGGTCCGTCCGTGAGTCAGCAGTCCGAGTCGCCCTCGCCATCCACCGACCTCCCCACCATCTCGGTTCCCGGCAAACCAGTCGTGCCGCGATCGACCGCGCTGGTTCTCTCCGGCGGCGGCGCGCGCGGCGCGTACGAAGTCGGCGTGCTGTCGTATCTGTTCGGCGATTTCGTCCGCGTCCTCGGTCGCGTGCCCAGCATCGACATCATCTGCGGCACGAGCGTCGGCGGCATCAACGGGAGTTACCTCGCTGCACACATGGGCGACGCGGCCCGCGGGGTGCGACGCCTCGTCGATCTGTGGAACTCGCTCGAACTCCAGCAGGTGCTGCACTTCTCGCTGTCGCAGGCACTGAAACTTCCGCGCGTGCTGTCGGGCGGTGGCGAAGGCGCCGGCATCTTCGACGTGCGACCGATGATCGATCTCGTCACGCGCGAGGTGTCGTGGAAAGCGGTGGCGCGTTCGATCCGTCGCGGCCATCTCCGCGCGCTCTCGATCAGCACCACCGAGGTCGCGACCGGGCGCACCAGCGTGTTCGTCGACGCGCATCCCGACATGGAAGTCCCCGCGCGACTCGGCGAACGAATGGTCGCGATCCGCGGACCGATCGGCCCGCAGCACGCGCTCGCGAGCGCGGCCATTCCGCTGATCTTCCCGCCCGTGCAGATCGGCTCGATGCGCTACTGCGATGGCGGTCTTCGCCAGAACACGCCGATGGCGCCTGCGATTCGCATGGGTGCAGAACGCATTCTCGTCATCGGTCTCTCGCGCGAAGTACACGGCAGCGTCTCGCCGGAGTCCGGACCCGTGAACGCTCCGGCGCCGGGCGCGCCGTTTCTGCTGGGCAAGGTGCTCAACGCGTTCTTGCTCGATCACGTGCAGACCGATCTCGAACTGCTTCACACCATCAACGGCATTCTCGAAGACGGCACGCGCGCATACGGGCCTGCCTTCGTCGAACGTCTCTCGGCCGCGGCAACGTCGCGTGGTGCGGAAGCATATCGTCCGGTGCATACGCTCGCGGTGCGACCGAGCCAGGACATCGGCCGCATCGCCGGGCATCACGTGCGTCACGGCAAGGTCTCGGGGCCGTTCGTGATGCGAAAGCTTCTCGGGTTGCTCGACAGCGGCATCAGCGACGAAGCCGACCTCGCCAGCTATCTGCTCTTCGATGGCGCGTTCGCGCGACGGCTCATCGACCTCGGTCGCGCCGATGCGGAAGCGCAGCGCGATCAGCTGGCCGCGTTTCTCGCGTAGTGCGCCGAGCGATGGCGTCGGCGCGTTACGATGGCGCCGGCGATTGCTTGCCGCTCTTCCCGGCAACGTCCGCGATGGATGTCACGATGCGCACGGGATCGACCGGCTTGGCGATGTGTCTCGCGAAACCTGCAGCGAGCGCCTCGCGCACGTCGTCTTCGCGTGCATACGCGGTCAACGCGATGGCGGGCGTCGTGCCGCCGCGCTCGGTCGCGAGCGTTCGCAACGTGCGAACGAACGTGTAGCCGTCCTCGTCGGGCATCCCGACGTCGCACACGATCACATCGGGACGCGTGCTCCCGATCGCGTCGAGTGCCGCGCGACTGCTCGCGCACGTCGTCACCTTGGCCCCGGCACGCGACAATGCAGTGAAGAGCAGATCCCGCGCATCGGGATCGTCGTCGACCGCGAGCACGCGCAAGCCTCGCAGCAACATCGGCGGCACCACCGGCAACGGCACCGCCGGTGGCGCACTCTGCGATTCGGGCGGAAGCGCATCGACCGCACGGACCGGCAGCATCACGGTGAACGTCGATCCGTTTCCCGGCCCCTCGCTCGTCGCGGCGACATGTCCGCCGTGCAATTCGACGAGGTGCCGAACGATCGCGAGCCCGAGACCGAGCCCGGCGTGCCGTCGCGTGTTCGAACTGTCGGCCTGTCGGAATCGCTCGAACACGAAGGGCAGCACGTCGAGCGGAATTCCCTCGCCGCTGTCGCGCACGATGATGCACAGATCGCTCGTCGTCCCGTCGAGATGGATGCTCACGGCACCGCCGCGCGGGGTGAATTTCACGGCGTTGCTGACCAGATTCCACACCACCTGCTGCAGTCGATCGCCATCGGCAATGATGCTGACGACCGGCGCGAGTTCTTCGGTGATCGTGATCTGTTTCGACTCCGCCGCCGGTCGGACGGCATCGATCGCTGCCAACACGATGCCGCGAAGATCCGTGTCGCTCATCACGAGATTGAGTTTGCCCGAGATGATTCGCGAGACGTCGAGCAGGTCTTCGAT
>CBIHQZ010000882.1:0-3616 GCA_966212315.1 uncultured Myxococcales bacterium | reverse complement strand
GACCTGCAAGCCACCGTCACGCTGCCGGGCGCGATCAGCATCACGCAGCCCACGACACTCGGCGTCGTCACGTGGCCCGCGAGCGGTTCACTCGATGTGCGATGGAGCAGCGAGAACGCGGGCAGCGCACTCGTCACGATCGAAGCCCGTTCGAACCCGAGCGGCTCGCCGATGATCGTCTGCCACCCGGGCGCGAACGGCTCGGTCACCGTCGCGGCCGCGCTCGTCGATGCGGGTGGATTCCGTACGCGCGAGAGCATGCTGCGCGTGTTCAGCTACCGAGACACGACGGTCACCGCCGAGGGATCGCACGAGTACCGCGTGTGGGGCGCGGTCGAGTCCGGAGTGCTGCTGCAGGCGATGCGGTAGATCCCCGCTGCCTACTGGTCCTTCTCCACCAGTTTCGTTCCCTCCCACCACGCGCGTTTTCCTTGCGCCGACAGCGCGTAGACCAGCGCCAGCAGCCCTGCGAGCAATGCCAGCGAGATCGCCGCGCCGCCGTGCGCCGTGGCTTCGCGCCCGATCTCGTGGATCGAAGTGCCCGGCACGACTCGCCACCACGCGGCCGGACGAAGCACCGCATCGAGGTCGTACGCGGCGCGGTAGTAAAGCTCCGGATCGGAGTGTTCGAAGTACTGCCGCCCGAGAGTGAACGCATTCGGCCCGGTCCGCGGCGCGAATCGCGTGCGGAAATACGTGCCGATGGTCACGTGCGATTCGAGCACGCGGGTCGGACCGCCCGTGTTGTTCGGCAGTGTCGAACGCACGAAATACTCCGGTTTGTATTCGCTCCCCTCGCCGCCGTACACGCGACGAGCGCCGTCATCGATCGCCGCGCTGACCATGCGTCCCGCCACGAGCAAAACGTCGTAGCGCCACAGCATCACGGCATGTCCCAGCACCAGGGCCGCGAGGGCGAACTTCATCTGCCTTCGATGCATCGCAGCGCGTTCGATCTGGCTCTGCGCGAGCGACTCCACCGAATCGGTCGAGATCAGCATCGATCCGCGCGCGGGCGGCGCGAGCACGAGACCTTTTCCCGCATCGCGATAGCCCTGCCCGGTCGCCGACGGCACGAACCCGGTCGTCAGCACGCCGGTCACCACCACGTGTTTTCCGGCGCGAATCGTAGCGGCTCGCAGTCGTTCGTCGGCCCGCACTGCACGGTTCACATTGAGCGGCGCGATCACCCGCGTGTCGTCACCCGGCTCGACCCGCACGCGCTGCCCGTCGTCGAGTCGCAGCGAGAACGGACGCGCGCGCACCGAGCGTTTGGTCTCGTGCCACTCGTCCTTGTTTCGCTTCGTGACCCGCGCCTGCTCGATGTCGACCTGCACCGCCGGTGCATCGACCTCGTCGTCTTCGATCTCGCCCGAGAGCACCGACCAGCCATCCGCGAGATCCGGCGGTGCATCCGCGAGCGCGCGGGTCATCCGCGCCCTTCGCGTTTCGCGGCGCGCGAAGACGACGCCGATCACCGCAATGACGACCAGCGCCAGCGATGCGAGCACGACGACCACGAGACTCGCCACCCCACTCAAGTGACCCGCGGCGCGAAGGTCCAGAGGCAGCAGCTGCTCGATCATCGCGGAGTGAACTCCTATTCGTGAATCAGTGTTCCGACGTCTTCGCCCTGGATCACGCGGCGCACGCTTCCCGGTTCGGCCAGCGCGAACACGCGGATCTTGAGGCGATTGTCACGGCACAGCGAGATCGCGGTCGCATCCATCACGCCGATGCGTTCGCGCAAGAACTGGTCGTACGAGAGCTGCTTGTACATCGTCGCGTCGCCGAACTTCTTCGGGTCCTTGTCGTAGACGCCCGGGACCTTGGTGGCCTTCGCGAGAATCGTTGCACCGATTTCCATCGCGCGCAGCGCAGCGGCCGTGTCGGTCGAGAAGAACGGGTTACCCGTGCCTGCGGCGAAGAGCACGATGCGGCCCTTCTCCAAGTGTCGAATGGCGCGCCGGCGGATGTACGGCTCGGCGATGCGTTGCATCTCGATCGCCGATTGCACGCGCGTCGCTACCCCGCGCTTCTCGAGCGCGTCTTGCAGCGCGAGCGCGTTCATCACCGTTGCCAGCATGCCCATCTGATCCGCGGTCGTGCGATCCATCCCCGACGCAGCGCCCTTGAGCCCGCGGAAGATGTTGCCGCCACCCGCGACGAGCGCGAGTTGCACGCCGAGCTTGTGCACGCTCACCAACTCGTCGGCGACGTGTCCGATCGCGACCGGATCGAGGCCATACCCACCTTCGGCTGCGCACAGCGCCTCGCCCGAGATCTTCAGGAGAATGCGCGGATGCGTGAGTCCGGGAAGCATGGGCGGAGGCGAGACACTCGGGTTGTTCGGCATGACGGCTGGTGGGTATAGCGCGGATCGAGACGGGCTTACACGCGGCGCAATCAGCGACCGCCCACGAGTCTGCGCAGCGCCGCACCCGAGGCGTCACGCTCGGCCAGTTTCTCCGCGGGGGTCCACGAGAGATCGACCTCGAGTCGATACGAACCCTCGAATGCGTCGGGCGGCGAGCCCTTCCAGTCGTCGGGCGAAAGCATCGAGAGGTAGAGCGTGTCGTCGGGCTTCCGATAGAGGTGATAGATCTTGCCGGGGCGTTTCACGAAGTTGCACGCGGCGCGGTGCAGGTCGGCGTCGCGCTTCGCATCGTCCATGATCGCGCGCGCTTGATCCTGTAGCGCGCGGATCTGCTCGGCGATGATGCGGAGCTTGTCCGTCGCGACATCGACGATCAGCGCGTCGGCCTTCTGGATCTCGCGCGCGACGTCGACCAGTTCGATCGCGGGGGCGAGGCGGCTCACGGGATAGGGCGAGCTGTGATCCGGCCCTTGGTGCTTCTGCCCGGCATCGTGCCGCTTGAACTCGTTGGGATCGTCGGGGCTGCTCATCGGAGGCCTGCGAATCGTACGCGGTTCGTACCGTGGGCGCCCGCCGTTGTGCGCGACCGACGTGTGCCGATGTGGTCGGCAGCCGCGCGGTGCGTGTGACCCGCGCCATGACCTGAGCGTCCGATCGCGATCGTGCATCTACCGATCAGCAGTCCACCGCACCCGCACAGCGGCGTGACAGCTGGGGGGAACAACATGAGTGCCTACGACGACGTGTTGCGCGTAACGACCGCGAAGACCTTCGATCAAGTGGTGAGTGATCTCGAGCGCGAGATTTCCGAGCGCGGAATGGTGTTGTTCTGCGTCGTCGATCATCACAGCGAGGCCGCGCAACTAGGGCTCACGATGCCTCCGACGCGCGTGGTGATGTTCGGCAACCCGCGCGCAGGAACGCCGTTGATGCGCGCGGCGCCGTCGCTCGCGATCGACCTGCCGATGAAGGTCCTCATCGAAGAAGACTGGGAAGGCCACGTCACGCTGTCGTACGACGCGCCCGAGTACATCGCGCGCCGGCATCGACTCGAGCCGCAGTCGGTCGCGCCGTTGCGCACGATCGAGCAGATGGTCGACGTCGTCGCGAACGCCTGAATCGCCAGAGCAGCTTCGCTCGGGTCAGCGCGATGCGTCGTCGCTCGTCACGGGTTCGGCGAGCGTTGCCGCGTACGCTGCCAGTGCCGCGAGTTGCGCGCCGCGCACCCGGATCACGGGC
>CBIHQZ010000881.1:0-3630 GCA_966212315.1 uncultured Myxococcales bacterium | reverse complement strand
TCAGATCGCGCACGATCTCGTCCGTCGGTTCGCGTCCGAAGTCTTCCAACACTGCGACGAAGGCGCCGCGGTCATCGAAGCCGAGATACCGATCACGATAGGCCTCGTCGCTCATCGTCACGCCCAGTGGCGCCAGCACATCATTGAAGCCTGCATGGTGGAGGTGTTCGTCATCGACGAGCACACCGTTGAAGTCGAAGAGGACAGCAGCTGGTGCATGCATTTGCGCGAGGCTAGCGCATCCCGCGGTTGACGCCCTCGCAGACGAACTGTCACGATTGATTCACGAGCGATCGTCGACGCCACGGAGCAATGCACGGGCGAGAAGGCGACGCGAAACACCTTCGGCCCTGCCGCGCGAGAGGGCCGTCGAAGCGTGTGCGCAACGGGAGCGAGCATGACGGCGACGAAGGTTCTGATTTTCGAGAGTGATGCAGGGTTCGCCAACGAACTTCGCGGCGGGCTCGCGGAGCTGGGCTGCGAAGTGCACGTCGTCGACGACGGGCAATCCGGTCTCGATCTCGCGTCGCAGATGACGCCTGAGCTGATCATTCTCGCGATCGAGTTGCCGCGCATGAACGGCTTCGCGGTGTGCAACCGGCTGAAGAAGAGCGACGCGCTGAAAGACGTGCCGCTGGTGATCATCTCGTCGGACGCGCCGCAGGAGACGTTCGATCAGCACAGCAAGCTGCGCACGCATGCGCAGGATTACATCCACAAGCCGATCACCGTATCGGATCTCATCGCGCGCTGCCGTCGCTTCGCGGCACTCCCGCGGGGGGCCGACGACGCAGCGGCTGACGAAGGCGAAGTCGTTCTCGACGACGAGTCGCTCGTCGAAGAAGACGACGCAGTCGAAGCATCCGCGGCGCCTGCATCGCCATCGCGTGCAGCCCCGGCGCATCACTTCGACGAAGAGGTCGACGCGCTGGCCGATGCGGCGTTCGACAACATCATGCTCGACGACGGCAACAAGCCGCACGCAGACGTGTCCGGGATGCCGGCGACCGGAGCCGACCTCGAGACCGCCGCAGACGCAGAGAGTGCTGGTCCGGACACCGTTCCTCCGCCCGCTGCGAGCACCTCGGACGGCACCATGCTGCAAGCGCTGCCGCTCCTCGATCTTCCGATCGAAGAACCGCCGCCCGCACCGGCACGGGTCGCATCCGTGCCCGCGAGCGCGGTGGCGTCGAGTCGTCCTTCGGCGGCAGCCATGCCGCGTCTGTCGGCCGCGCCGGCGCACAGCGCCCCGCCCGCGAATCATGCCGAGATCGAGCGATTGCAGAAGCGCGTGACCGAGCTCGAAGCGGCAGTGGCGGCTTCGCAAGACGTCGCGCGCGAACGAGACGAGCTGGTATCGGAAAACGGGCGATTGCGGCGCGACGCGGACGAAGTGCAGCGCCTCACGCGCGAACTCGAAGATGCGCGATCGCGTGCGGCGAAGGGCGGCGGCGTCTCGACGCGCGAGTTCCTCGAGCTGCGCGAGTCGCTGAATCGCAAGGACAAGGAGATCCTCAAACTCAAGGACGACTTCAACGCGCGCGAGCGACAGTTGCTCGAAGCACGCGAGCGGATTTCGTCTCTCGAACACGAGAAGAGCGATCTCGACGACAAGCTTCTCTCCCGCGACGGCGCACTCGCCGAAGCCGAGGAGCAGGCCGCGGCTGCGAAGACCGAGTTCGACGCACTGACCAGTGCGAAGGCAGAGATCGCCGCGAAACTCGAGAAGGCGAGCGGAGACTTCGCGAACACGAAACGTGATCTCGACGCACGGAGCACCGAACTCGCGCAGGCACGCGAAGAGGCCGCGAAGCAGGCCGCAGCGAGCGAGGAGGCAGCACGCGCGGCCGCGGAGAAGCAGGCCGCGCTCGAGCGTCAGCTCAGCGAACAGATCGAGGCGTTCGCCGCGGAAAAATCGGCCCTGGAAGAGTCACTCGCGGCGGCCGAGCAATCGGCCATCGCGACGGTTGCAGCGCGCGACCAGGAGCACGCGGCCGCATTGGCGGCGGCGCTCGCGGCGCACGAGGCGGCGTCGGGAGCGATGCGCGAAGAACATCAGAACGCGGGCAAGGCGGCCGCCGATGCGCACGCCGCCGAACTCGCCAATCTGCGCGAAGAACACGCCACGGCGGCGAATCGCGCACTCGAAGCGCACTCGGCAGAACTTGCCACCGCGCGCGACGATCTCGCCAAGGCGATCGCGGCCGCGGAGGAACGCGAGACCGCGCAGAAGCGCGAGTACGCGACCGCGATCGAGGCTGCCAACGCGCGCGAAGCCGCGCTGCGCGACGAGCACGCGAAGGCGATCGAGAACGCGACCGAAGCGCATCGAACAGCGCTGGCCGCGATCGAAGCCGAGAAGTCCGACATCGTGTCGAAGCTCACGGCAGATCTCGAACGCGAACGCGCTGCCCGCGCGGCCGAAAAGAACGAGCGCGAGCAGGCACACGCGAACGCGCTGGCCGAGCACGTCGCCGCGCACGAAGCGGCACTCGTCGAAACGCTGCGAGAGCACGAACAGACCGTGAACGAAGCCCGTGCCGCGCATGAAGCGGCAATCGGCGAGCTGACCGGATCGCACGCAAGCGCGCTGGCCGAACTGCGCGATGCACACGGCGCCGCACTCGAGGCAGCGAGCGCGGAGCGGACGACCGCGATCGAGAACGCGCGCACGGCGCACGCCGCGGAAATCGCGACGATGCAGGCCGCGATCGCGGCCGCGCAGAGCGATCTCGCCCGCACCCAGGACGACCTCGGCGGGCGGGTGATGGAGTTGGAAACGGACCTCGCCACGGTTCGCAAGCAACTCGCCGACGCGAGCGAGACGCGTGATCGGTTCGCGCGCGAACTCGCGGAAGCGGTGCAGCGACTCGATCGAGCCGCGCAACGTGCCCAGCGCGACGCGCAATTGCTCGAGAAGACGCGCCGCGCGATTTCGATCGCTGCGGCACTCGCGGACGAAACGGGACGCGAAGACGACGGCGTGGGCGCGAGCTAGCTAGCTGGCGCTTCGACTCACATTTCGATGACGAGATCGTTCGCGACGGCCGCTCCCCGCGAGCGAGCCGTCGCGACCGTCCCCGGACGGAGCAGCGCAGCGTCGATCTCGTTGGCGAGAAACTCACCGACCCGCCGGCTCTCGGCCCGCACCGCTTCCATGACGCTCGCGTCGATGGGTTGATCGATCGGCGTCGCAATCGCTTCGCGCGATGCGGGATCGAACACCCACGTCGCGACGACGCGACCGTTCACGATCACGCACGCTGCACTCGTTCCCGCGCGGGTCGTCGCGGCACGGACCGCATCGGTGGGCGCGAGCATCGCGAGGTGCACTTCGGTGAGCGGATCGCGCGCCGGTAGAAACCGCACCGGCCACGATTGCGGCGGCAGCGGCGCGAAGCCGGGACGCGCGAGGAACACTTCGTCGAAACCTTCGACCGACAGTTCCATCGGCTTCGCCGCGCGGATCGACGGCATCGCGCGACCGGCCGGCGTGCCGAACGCATTCGCGAACGTGCGCGCGGTGACCGGACCGTGCGCGGCGATCCACCGCGACGCGACCTGCGCTACCGCGTCGGCAGCCGGCGGAACCACCCGCGGACGTGGATCGATTGCCCACATCACTTCACC
>CBIHQZ010000880.1:0-3633 GCA_966212315.1 uncultured Myxococcales bacterium | reverse complement strand
GCGCGCCGATCAACTCGCGGGCAGCGACGCGATCTCGTTCTCCAGCGCTTCCCATTCCGCCACCAGTGCTTCGATCTTCGGACCGAGTGCGGCTTCTTCGGCCATCAGCGCATCGAGCGTGTCTTTGTCGGTCTTCTCGAAGAAACCCGGGCTCGCGTACATCGCTTCGATCTCTTTCTTGCGCGCCTCCGCGGCCTCCACCGCCGCCATCGCTTTGTCGCGCCGCTTCGGCAGGTCTTTGATGCGATTGCGAAGCTTCTTCTGCTCCTCCCACGACAGCGTCGCCGCCTTGGGTTCGTTCGCATCCGCGCGCGCTTCCTTCTTCGCCTTGAGCACCACCGATTCGGTGTCGAGATGGTCCTCGCCGAACTTCGCCAGGTAGTCCTCGTAGCCGCCGTTGAACGCGCGCGGACCCTCGGGGGTGATCTCGAGGACTCGCGTCGCGAGGTCGGTGACGAACTGGCGATCGTGCGACACGAAGATCACCGTGCCGTCGAACGCACGCAGCGCTTCGCTCAGTGCTTCGATCGACTCGAGGTCGAGATGGTTCGTCGGCTCGTCGAGCACCAGCACGTTCGGTTGATCGGCGATGATCGTTCCGAACACCAGGCGCGCGGCTTCACCGCCCGAGAGCGACGCCACCGGTTTGTACGCGTCCTCGCCCGAGAAGAGCACGCGACCGAGATGCCCGCGCACGAAGGCCTGCCCTTCCTTCGGCCGCACTGCTTGCATCACGTCGAGGGCCGTCGCTTCGGGATCGTCGAGGATCTCGCGATGGTCCTGCGCGAAGTAGCCCACGCGCGTCTCGTGCCCCCACGTCACGCTGCCGGCGTCCGGCTCGAGTCGTCCCACCATGATGCGCAGGAGTGTCGACTTGCCGAGCCCGTTGGCGCCGATCACTGCCAGCTTCTCGCCGCGTCGCACCACGAGGGATACATCGCGCAGCACGGACTTTGCGCCGTACGACTTGTCGATGTGATCGATGGTCACGACGTCTTTCCCGCTCGGTCGCTCGGCGGTGAATCGAAACAGCGGCGCGCGTCGCGACGACTCTTCGAGTTCCTCGACTTCGATCTTCTCGATCTGCTTGAGGATGCTCTGCGCCTGGCTCGCCTTGCTCGCCTTCGCGCGGAAGCGTTCGACGTACGCCTTCTTGTGCGCGATCACCGCTTCGGTCTGCGCGATCTGCGATTCCTTCTGCTCGCGCACTTCGCGTTTCTGCCGCGCGAACGCACTGTAGTTGCCGGTGTAGACCGTGACGGTGCCGTAATCCACGTCGAGGATGTGCGTGGCGATCGCGTCGAGGAAGTGTTGATCGTGCGAGATCACGATCGCGCAGCCGCGGTACTGCGCGAGGAACTTCTCGAGCCAGTGGATCGAGAGGATGTCGAGATGGTTCGTGGGCTCGTCGAGCAGCAGGATGTCGGGACCGCCGAGCAGCGCTTGCGCGAGCAGCACGCGAAGTTTGAACCCGCCCGAGAGGGTCGCGAGCGGCGAGCGATGCACGGCGGGCGGCACGCCGAGTCCCCCGAGAATCCAGCTTGCGCGCGCTTCGAGCGTGTAGCCGTCGTGTGCGCGAACGATCTCTTCGAGTTCCGCGAGACGAGCAGCGTCTCCGTGTCCTTCGGTAAGCCGCGTCTGCTCTTGCAGGGCCTCCCACACCACGCGGTCGCCGCGCGCAGCAACGTCGAGAATGATCTCGTCGTCGCTCTGGAAGCGATCCTGCCGCAGCGATCCGACGCGCGCGTTCTTCGGGATGATCACGCTCCCCTCGGTCGGTGTGTCGACGCCCGAGAGGATGTTGAGAAACGTGGTCTTCCCCGCGCCGTTCGCGCCGACGAGGCCGTAGCGCGAGCCGGTGTTGAGTTTCAGATCGACGTTCGCGAAGAGGCTTCGCGCGCCGTACGACTTGCCGAGATTCGAGGTGCCGAGCATGACGAGCGGGGCAAGCCTACGATCGAATCGGGAGCGCGCGATCGCGAATTGGGGGTTGTCGATGGGTCGCGTCCCACTTGCAGCGCGGGGCAATCCGCACGATGGTCCCGCGCGCGCAAATTCCTTGCGCCCAGTACTCACTCCGAGGTGACTCGATGTCGTCGTCCCGTCTCGCGCTCGTTCTTTCGCTCGCTCTCGCTACTGCCGCATGCGGCGGCGCCACCCCGCATACAGACGAGACCGCTTCGTCGGGCCAGCCGACCGCGAGCGCATCGCCGAGCCCGGAAGACCTGGCGCGTCCCTTCGCGATCGCGCCCTTGCATCTGCGCTCGCTGCCGAATGCGGCGCGCGCGATCGACATCGAGTTGCACACCGACGGAACGGTCACCGTGAACGGTGAACTCGCCGGCCGTCTCGAAGGCGCGCGCGTGCTCGGGGCCGACGGCGCCGAACTCTTCGCGGTCGGGGCCGGCGGCGTTCTCTCGGCCCACGGGCAGCAGGGTCGCGCACGCATGCTCGCCAACGGCGACATCGAGCCGATCGAAGACGCCGAGCACCCGAGCCGCATCGAGAGTGCCGCCGACGGAACGCCGCAAGAGCGTCATGCCGACGGTCGCGTCGAGCAGCTTCCGGCTCGGTTCGAAGGTCTCACCCCCGAGACGCGCCGCAGCGCGATGGCGATCACGATGATGATGATCGCCTCGTCTCCGCAGGCATCGTCGGCCGCACCGTCCGTGGAAGTCGCGGCCAGCGTTGCACCGAGCGCAGCACCCGCTTCGGCCGCTCCGTCGGCCGCACCCACGACGACCCGCCGTCGCCGCGCCGCGCACTGATCCCTCCCCATTGATTCACTCGACGTAATCAATCGCCCTGACGCATCGACGTGCGAATGCTGTCGGTCAACGACGGGCACTCGCCGAGCGCCGACTCGCTTGCTCACTCACGGCATGCCCCTCTTCGGACGACACTCGCGGTTTCGCATCGCGCAGTGTCGTTCGGGGAGGGGCGAGTGGTGACCGACGTGAAGACGCGGGGGAGGGGTCTGCGACGCAACGAGCGCGGTGGTCGCAGGCGCGTCACGACGCGCCACCACAAAGGCGACTAGCGATCTTCAGGTCACCGTCACCCGCGCGTACTTCTTGTCCTTGCCGCCCACCACGATCTCGTAGGTCGCCCCGCGCGCGAGCTGATGCTGCTCCTCGCGCACGCGCTCGCCGTTCACGGTCACGCCGCCGTTCTTCACCAGATTCTTGGCCGCGCTCGAACTCGGCGCGAGCTTCGCTTCGGACATCGCCTTCGCGATCCAGAGCGTCCCCTTCGTCGCATCCGCCGCGATCGAGAACACCGGCGCATCACTCGGAAACCCGCCCGCGCGATTGTGTTCGTATTGCGTCTCGGCGAGCTTCGCAGCGTCCGCATCGTGGAAGCGCGTCACGATCTCGCGCGCGAATCGTCGCTGCGCCTCACGCGGTGCGAGTTCGTTCGCTTCCGTAGCGCGCCGCAGTTCGGCGATCTCGGCGTTCTTCATCGCGCTGAGCAGTTCGTAGTACCGCCAGATCACGCCGTCGTTCACGAGCATCAGCTTCTTGAACTGATCGAGCGCGCTCTCGCTCACGCCCACGTAGTTGTCCGCGCTCTTCGACATCTTGTCGCCGACGGCCTTGCCATCGACCCACTTCGCGTCGAGTCCCTCGAGCA
>CBIHQZ010000879.1:0-3637 GCA_966212315.1 uncultured Myxococcales bacterium | reverse complement strand
CCGCCGACCCGCACCAGGGCGCGCCGCTCGCGCGCGCGTTCCAGCTCGATTCGCGACACATCCGCGAGCGCGCTCCCCCCCGCGCTGTAGCGCGCGTGCACCGCGTCGAGCATGCGATCGAGCCAGGCGAGTTGCGCGTGATGCACCCGATGGTGCAACTCCGCCGCGACGAGGTCCGCGTAGGCATCGCTCGCCGTGCGCGTGAGCAGCCGTTCGCGCGTGAAGGCCTGCGCGAGCAGCGCGCGCGCGTCCTCCATCGCCGCCCGCGATCGCGCATCGAGCGCACCGAGCGCCGGGAGCATCTGGCGAACGCCGGCCATGTACATCGACGCATCGCCGAGCGCGTACGGCCGCGCGATCGGGAGCGCCCACACCTGCCCTTCGATCTCGGGCGCCGGGAGCGCTCGCTCGGCGCGTGCACCGTGCATCAGCGCGCGCGCACGGTGCGTCAGCGACTCGAGTTCGGGATCGTGCGAGACGACCGCCGCGATGAGTGCGTTCCGTCGCAGCGGCGTTTCCGCAGTGACCGCGTCGCGAGCACTCGCGCGCGGGCTCGCGACCGCAGCAAGCGTTGTGAACTCACGCTCGGCATCGCGCGCGACCTGCCGCGTCGACGTCGAAGCGCACGCCGACAGACACATCGCCGAAGCCATCGACCAAAGAACGATTCGCATCCAGATCCTCGCGAGCACGTGACCGCCTCGCGCGCGCATCGGCGCACGCGAGACTCATCGCCGTCGCGAAGCGCATTGCAGCGTGTGCACCGTAAACCAGCGCAACACGCCCATCGCCTCGCGACGCTTCACCGCGCGCGAACGATCAGATCAGATACGAGCAGACGAGCGCATACGTGGGCGGCTCGGGACCTGCGCGCGCAGCGTGTTCGCGACGGCGCACGCGCGCTTCGCCAGGCACATCGACGGTCGCGATCAGCGCATCGAGCGTGAGCCATCCGACCACTGCGGCAGGCGCGATCGTCGCATCGGGTGCGGTCGCCCCGGTGTTGGTCGCAGCCGTCGCCACGCGTCGACCGACGCAGCACGAGGTCTCGATCGCGTCCTGGCCGTCGCGCTTCGGTTCGCGCTTCTCGAACGCGCCGTCGTCCGCGCCATGGCAACAACACTCGAGCTGCGCGCGACGCATCCCCTCGCACCAGACGAACGGCGCGCCGCCGGCCATCGCCGGGACGAGCATCGCGAGCACGAGAAACCACACGAACACCCGTCGCGGCAGCACGCGCGCGGAACGACGAATCGTCCGGCGAATGGCGTGTCGGTCGAGCGAGCGCATCGGCCACGAGTCTGCATTGCGGGGGTGCGCGGCGCAATCGATGGACGCCTCCGCGGCCGCGTCGTTATAGAAGCGGTTCATGAACTCCGGCGCACGCACGCAACCGCTCGAATCCGCACGGCGCGGCGCGAACGACGTCCGCATCGTGCCCACCGCCCTGTCGGGGAGCATTGCCGCGCGCGTCATCGGACGCGGGCCGGCCGTGCTGCTGGTGCACGGCGTCACCGACAATCTCCGCACCTGGCATCGCTTCCAGGACGTGCTCGCGGGCGACGCGGAGACACACGCGGTCGATCTCCCGGGACACGGTCTCTCGGACATCCCGACGCGTCCGCTCGATCTGCACACGCAGGCAGAAGCAGTGATCGGATACCTCGACGCGCACGGCATCGATCGCTGCGTCGTCGTCGGCAACTCGATGGGCGGCGGCGTCGCGCTCGGCATGGCGAACCTCGCCCCGGAACGCGTGTCATCGGTCGTGTTGCTCGGATCGCTCGGCACCGCGTTCCCGACCCCGTTCGGCCTCGGCCTGCTGCGCCATCGCTTCATCGCCGAACAGATGCCGCGCATCGCCACGAGCCCGTCGATCCGGCGCATCACGATGGCCGACTCGTTCGGGCCGGACTTCCGCGCCGACGAAGAGACCCACGATCGCTACTGGAACGCGTGGCGTGTCGAAGGGCGCGTGCCGTACATCCAGCAGTTGATGCGCACGATCGACGTGACCGAGCCGTCGTCGTGGATGCCGGCGATCCGGCAACGCGTGCATGTCGTTCATGGATCGAAAGACCGCGTGATCCCGGTGCGCGTCGCGCACGCGATCGCCGAGAGACTTCCGAACGCGCACACGACGGTGCTGCGACGCATCGGTCACATGCCGCAGATCGAAGCGCCGGATGTTGTTCGCGGGTTCGTGCTGCGCGCGCTCGACACGGCGTCACCGTAACGACGCACGAACTTCCCGGGTCGAGGGTGTCATCGCCGCGCGGATGACATCGAGCCTCGTCGCCACCGTAGCGTCGTGCCTCATTCTCCTTCCACCGACAGCTGCTTCGAGTCGCCGACTTCGATCCTCATCGATGGCGCCAACGGGCTCTGCCGCCGACCATCGATGTCGCATCCGATCGAACATCGGGTCGTCGTCGTCGCGTTGATCGTTGCCGTGGTCAGCGCGTTTGCATTCGCACGACGCACGAAGCGAAGCGGGCGAGTCGTCGCGACCGCGGCGTCGGTGATCTTTCTCGCCATGGCGCTGCCCGGCCTGCACGCACTCGCATTTCGCCGCGCCGACCGACCGACCGAACGCGCGCGCACGGCACAGGTTGCGAACGGGTTCGCGACCGAGCTGACAACCTACGCGGCGGCGAGCGGTGGCTGTGTCTCGATCGACGACGAGGGGTGCAGCGAATGCATTCCGGTCGCGCGCTACGCCATCCCCGACCCGAGCCGATGTCACGCGCCGCGCGGACGCGTCGTGTTGCGCCGGGACGGACTCGCCCTCGGCTGCCACCGCGAAGGCAGCGAGCTCGTATGCGGACGGAGCGGCGCGCCGTGATCGCGTTGCTTTCGGTCATCCCTGCGATCGCCGTCGCGCTCGTGGCGGGATGGGGGATCGATCGCGCGGGGTCGTTGCGATTCGAGCGTCTCGGCCTCGCCGCGTGGCCGGTGCGCGCCTTCGCGACCGTCGCCGCGGTGTTGCTCTTCTCGATTCACCCGGCGCTGCTCTTGCTGGCCGCCGGTGCGCTCGTCGTCTCGCGCCGTGTCGCGTCCGCGCGCGAACACCGCGAGCCGATGACCTTCGAGCCCTTCGATCTCGCCGCCGTCGCCATCGTCACGCTCGTCGCGATGCTCCGTCCGCACGCGCCGATCTACTGGGACGAGTTCGTGTGGCTGTGGAAGTCGCGCATCGCACAGACGCACTGGAACGCGCTTCGCGACGCGGCGCTCACACCCGACGCGATCGTGATTCCGCGCGGCTACGTGCTGCTCTGGTCGCAATTGCCGGCATGGCTCGCAGCGCCGTTCGCCATCGCGCCGCTCACGTTCACTGCGTCGATCGCGTCCTGCGGAGCCGCGGCGATCTGGCTCTCGTTCGTCGGCATCGTCGCGAGGGAAATCGATGCACGCGCGCGCGGCGCGGTCTTGATCGCGGCACTCGCGCTGGTCACCACGCCGTTTCTTCTGGTGCACCTGCGCAGCGCGTACGCGGACCTCACCATCGGGTTCCTCGTCGCCGCGATCGCGCTCGCACTCGCGAGTCGCACGATTCCGATCGCGGTCACGTGCGTGCTGGCGATCGTCGCCACCGGCGCGAAGGACGAAGGTCTCGCGCACATCGTGGCGGTGG
>CBIHQZ010000878.1:0-3638 GCA_966212315.1 uncultured Myxococcales bacterium | reverse complement strand
GCATCGCCTCGACCACTTCGGGATGCACGCGCGCGCCGGGATCGGTTCCCGCGGAGATGGCGACCGCGACGGCGGAATTCGCGATCGCGTCGAAGAATGCAGCCGCCATCTGTGAGCGTCCGGCGTTGTGCACGCACGCGAAGATCACGGTCTTCATCGGTCAGCTCACCTCGGTGTCGTTGGTGTGATCGGTCGGCACGACGACCTCGCGTGCACGGTTCGGCAATGCGGGAACGAGCCAGCGGAACAACGCGGTCGCGCTCGCGGCACCGAGGCCCTGCGCGACGACGAAGCCGGGGACGTCGTGCAGGCGGATGCCGGCGAACGTGTTCGTGGCGGCACGGGCGAATGTCACGGCGGGGTTCGCGAACGACGTCGACGCGGTGAACCAGTAGGCCGCGGTGATGTACGCCCCGACCGCGATCGGGACCGCGGTGGCGCGATGACGCGAGCATCCCCAGATCACCGCGAGCAGTCCGAACGTGGCGACGAACTCACTGAAGCATTGCGCGCTGCCGCGGCGCACGTGTTCGGAGACCTGCACCAGCGGCAGTCCGAACATCGCGTGAGCTGCCAGCACGCCGAGCCATGCGCCGGAGAACTGCGCAACGAGATAGCCGGGCACGAGACGCCATGGGAGTCCGCGTTGCGATGCATCGGCGAGCGTCACGAGCGGATTGAAATGCGCGCCGGACACCGGACCGAAGGTGAAGATCAACGCGACGAGCGCGGCACCGGTTGCGAGCGTGTTGGCGAGGAGCGCGATCGCGACGTTCCCGCCCGCGAGTCGCTCCCCCATGATCCCCGAACCCACCACGGTGGCGAGGAGCATCGCGGTGCCGAGCGCTTCGGCGACGAGGCGACGTGGGGTCGACGGCAACGACACGGATCAGTCGCAGTCTTCGCCGGGCGCGCAACACGCACGCGAGGACGGCGACGCGGTGGACGATGCGAGCGAGAGCCGCGTGCGTTTCCGTCCGTCCGCGTCGACGTCGCGCACGACGTTCATCGAGAGGTGGAATCGGATGGGTCGATCGCTCATGGGCAACACCGTGGTCCGTCGGGAGATGAATCAGCGGGCGGACAGCAGGGTGCGGACGCGGACTCGTCGGCATCCGTCAGCGCGCGGGAGAGCGCCTCGAGTGCCGAGAGCACGGCGGCCCGCTTCGACGCCGGGATCTTTTCGTACACCGCATCGAACACCGTGCGTTCGTCGCAGCAGAGCGACGAGATGCAGCGCGAGCCCTTGCGCGTGAGCTTGTTCACGATCTGCCGGGCGTCGCCTTCGCCGCGGACACGCGTGAGGTAGCCGTTCTTCTCGAGCACCGCGAGGTTGCGGCTGGCGGTGGAGAGATCGATCCCGAGGGTGGTCGCCACGTCGCTGGTCGGGAGCGCGGCGCGCTCGTGGACGGCACGGAGGGTGTCGTACTGCTGGAGTGTGATGTCGCCGCAACAGATCCGATCGCGTTCGAGCCGCGAGAGGCCGCGCGCGACTTGCCGAGCGAGCGTGGGAAAGGTGGCGCGGGTCACGACGTTTGTATAGTGCAAGCAATCGGGCGTGGCAACGATCGGACGGCGCCGCCAACGATTGGGGCGCTTCGAAATGACAGAAAGCTAATACCGTCCCCTCACCCGCCTTCGGCAAGCGCGCGGTGCACGAGCTGCACGCACACCGACCCTTCGCCCACCGCAGACGCGACGCGCTTGATGCTGTTGGCGCGCACGTCGCCCACGGCGAACACCCGCGGTTGCGACGTCTCGAACAGGTACGGCACACGCTCGAGCGACCAGTGCTCTTCGCGGCGCGTCCCTTCGGTGATGTCCGCCCCGGTCAGCACGAAGCCCTTGCCGTCCAACGCGACGCAGCCTCGCAGCCATTCGGTGTTCGGGCGCGCGCCTGCCATCGTGAACACATGACGGATCGCCCGCGTCGTCTCGGTGCCCGTCGCGTCGTCGCGCCAGGTCACGCGCTCCAGATGCTCGCCGCCCGCCAGCGCCGCGATGCGCGTGCGCCGGTGCAGCGTGATGTTGGGCGTCTCCTCGATGCGGCGAATGAGATAGCGCGACATGCTCGCCGCGAGGTCAGGCCCGCGCACGAGAACGTGGACGCGACTCGCCGACCGCGCGAGGAAGGTCGCGGCCTGTCCCGCCGAATTGCCGCCGCCGACGACGATCAGTTCTTCACCGCCGCATCGCTGCGCTTCCATCGTCGTCGCGGCGTAGTACACGCCGACGCCCTCGAACTGACGCAGCCCCTCGACGTCGAGACGGATGTACTCGGCGCCGGTCGCGATCACCACCGAACGCGCGCGGATCGATTCACCGTTGTCGAGTTCGATGCGAATCGGCGACTCGTCGCAATGCAGACGCACCGCGCGTCGCGCGACCGCCAATCGCGCGCCGAACTTCTCCGCCTGCGCCAGTGCGCGCGCCATCAACGCCTGCCCGGAGATTCCGGTCGGGAACCCGAGATAGTTTTCGATCTTCGAACTGGTGCCGGCTTGACCGCCCGGCACGTTCGACTCGAGCAGCAGCACGTCCAGCCCTTCGGACGCGGCGTACACGGCCGCAGCGAGCCCGGCGGGACCGCTGCCGCACACCGCGACGTCGTGAATGGTTTCCGCCGGCAGACCGGCGTTGAATCCGAGTGCGTCGGCGATCTCCGCGTTCGTGGGATTTCGCAGCACGCGCTCGCAGTGCGAGAAGACGATCGGCACTTCGCCGATGCCCACGTGGAACGCATCGAGCAGTGTCTGCACTTCGGCATCGCGGTCGACGTCGAGGTAGCGATACGGCTGCCCGTTCCGCACGAGGAACTCCTGCACGCGACTGGTGGCAGCGTTGGCCGGTGAGCCCACGACCACGACGCCGCCGAAGCCGCCTTCGAGCAGCCCCATGCGACGGAGGATGAACGCACGCATGATGATCTCGCTGAGTTCGGCGTCGACCTGCACGAGCGCCTGGAACCGCTCCACCTCGACGCGGATGACACGCACGTTCCCGCGCGCGCGAGCCCGAACGAGTGACCGCCGATGCGCGAGCATGCTCGCCTCGCCGGTGAACTGCCGAGCGCCGTCGACGGTCACCGGTTCCTCGAGATCACCGCGCGGGTGCACGACGACGACCTCGCCCTCGAGCACGAGGAAGAACGGGATGTCCGCTTCGCCCTGCTCGTAGAGAATCTCGCCGTTCGCGTAGGTGCGCTCGATGCCGTACTGCGCGACGCGAGCGATCTGCGCGTCGGTGAGCCTGGGGAACATCTGGGCGCGGCGCGCCTCGAGTTCGCCGAGTGGCGCGAAGTCGGATGTCATCGCGTGACTCCGTGGAGAAGAGCGGACGGTGCGAATGCCGGGATACGCATGGTTCAGCGACCTCCACCGCAGTGGATCATGGATGCGAGGAAGAGATGCGCGCGCGACGTCGACGTGGCGAGCTGAATCTTGGAGCGTGCGAACTCGCGTCGCGACTCACCGAACTGATCGGAAGACTGCGCGGAGGTCCTGCGTGAGGAGTTGCGGCTGCTCGAAGGCCACGAAGTGACCGCCGCGGTCGTGTGTGTCGAAGAAGACGAGTCCCGGATACGCCTTCTCGGCCCAGCTGCGGGGTGCTGCGTAGAGTTCGTCGGGGAAGACGCTGAC
>CBIHQZ010000877.1:0-3644 GCA_966212315.1 uncultured Myxococcales bacterium | reverse complement strand
CGCATCGGTGCCGGTGCTCGCGTCGGTTCCAACGCTGGCGTCTTCACCCGTGCCCGCGTCCGAGGGCATTCCGTTCATCACTTCCAGTGCGATCGAGAACGAGCCGCCGACGCCCGCACCGGTGCCGGACACCGTAACGATCTTGTGCAGGACGACGCTCTCGTAGTTGGTGACCGACACCCGCACCGACGCGCCCGCAGTGGCGGATTCGTCGTCGACCACGCAGCTCGTGGCATCGCAGCCGGTGAGCACGCGGAGCACCGCGCGCCAGTCACCGGAGGGCGTGACCGTCACGGTCGCAGTCGCGCCGGGCGCGATGTCCATCGCGTAGAACCGCTGCGGCGCGGCGCTCGGTCGACACGCCGTCGATGCCGGTCCGCCGTGCGTTGCGTCCTGGTTCGTCAGGGTCGCGCCGGGCGTGAGCATCATGGCGTCCGTGCATGCGAGGCCGCGCGGGTTCATCGCCGAGTCCATCGGCGCGGGGCCGGTGTCCGTCGGGGGCATGCCCGCGTCGGGATGATTCATCGGACCGGTGTCGTCCGGCATCTGCATCGAGACATCGGGCGTGCGCCCGGCGTCATGGCCGGGCGGCGTGCCATCGAGCCGGCACGCAGAGAGACTCACGACGAAGAGCACCGCCGCAGCGCGTGCCGACCCTGGAATACGCATGACCCCGTACCTCCGTGGGCACGCATCCGGACGTCGCGAAGGGCGCGAGTCGCGTTCGTGCACAGCGCATCGCGCTTGAGCAAAGCGCGTGCGTGGGGCGCGTGCGCAAAGCGGTTCCGACGCGGGTCAATGGATGCGAGGACGAGTCCATGGATTAGCGATTTCGAGCGCGGCGCGCGGGTCGGCGAGCCTCACGCGTGAGGGCTCCTGCCTCGTTCCGACGTGTGGGGTGCGTGGACCTGACGACGATCGAGTACTCGATGCGCAGCGAGCGAAGATGGATGCGCACTCGGGAAATTGCGGGAGCGCGAGACAGGCCTGCGCGATCGATTCGTGCTCGGTTGCGCCGGCGTTCAATCGTGGAGCGCGACGCGCACCGCACTCGCGAGATCCGTCGCGGTGAACGGTTTCTGCACGATCGGGATGGCCGCCTTCGAGACGCCGTGCTGCGACATTACGTCGTCGGCGTATCCCGACATGAACAGCACCTTGGTGCCCGGCCGTCGCGAGATGAGTCGATCGGCGAGTTCGCGGCCGCTCATCCCCGGGAGAACAACATCGGTCACCAGCAGATCGATCCCGCGTTCGGGCGCTTCGATCAGATCGATCGCCGCCTCCGCGTTCTCGAACACCTGCACGTCGTATCCGAGGTTGCGCAGCAGCCGCGCCGAGAGTTCACGCACCTGCGGCTGGTCCTCGACGAGCACGATGCGATGGCGACCACCCTTTGCGCTCCCTTCGCGCGCGACGCTCGCGCGACGCGCCGGCGTCACCGCGCCTGCGCGGGGGAGGTACACGTGAAACGTCGACCCTTGGCCGACGACACTGTCGACTTCGACGAAGCCCTGATGCTGCGAAATCGTCCCCCACACCGTCGCGAGCCCGAGGCCGGTGCCTTTGCCGGCGCCCTTCGTCGTGAAGAACGGGTCGAACACGCGGGTCTTCACCTCGTCGCTCATCCCGATGCCCGTGTCGCGCACTGTGAACCGCACGTAGTCGTCGGCGCGCGCGCCCGCGCGTTGTGCGTGCGCGTCGTCGACCGCGACGTTCGCGGCCTCGAGCGTGAGGGTTCCGCCGCGCGGCATCGCGTCGCGAGCGTTGACGGCAAGATTCACCAGCACCTGCTCCACCAACGTCGGATCCACCGCCGTCGACCATCGATCGCTCGACACCGACGTGCGCACTTCGATGTTCTCGCCGATGACTCTCGCGATCAGCCGCGTGACCCGTTCGATCACGTCGTTCGGGTCGACCAGAACCGGCTCGATCCGTTGCTTCCGCCCGAACGCGAGCAACTGGCGCGTCAACGCGGCGGCACTCGTGGCCGCGTCGCGAACGACGGTCATCCCTTCGCGCGCCGGATGGGACTCGGGCAGTTCGTCCTGCGCCCACTCGGCGCTGGCGAGAATCGCGGTGAGCAGGTTGTTGAAGTCGTGTGCGATGCCGCCGGCGAGCCGTCCCAGCGAATCGAGCCGCTGCGTGTGTGCGAGTTCGTTGGCCAGTTGCTCGCGCTGTTTCTCGGCGATCTTCTGCTCACTGATGTCGCGCCCTTCGGGGATGAGCATCACGACCGCACCGAGCGCGTCGCGCACCGGCTTGATCGAAAAGTCCACGAAGCGCGTCGAGCCGTCGCGGGCGATGTGCGTTGCCTCGAAGCGCACGAACGTCCCGCCGACCGCCTCGCGAATGGCGTCGCGTACGCGCGATTGCAATTCCTCCGAGTGACGCCACCACGGGGTGTTCCAGAATGGCTTTCCCACCACGTCGCGCTCGTCGTACCCGGCGAACTCGAGTGCGGAGCGGTTCGCTTCGAGCAGCGTGCCGTCGAGATCGAGCAGGCCGATGAACTGGAACGTCTGATCGAAGATCGCGCGGAACTTTCGCTCGCTCGCGACGGCCGCTTCCTGTGCGGTTTCCCGCTCGGTGATCTGTTCGCGAAGCGATCGGTTCGCGTCGGACAGCTCCCGCGTGCGCGCCTTCACGGCGTCCTCGAGATGCTCCCGCGCTTCCGCGAGTGCCGCCTCGATGCGGCGCTGCTCGGTCACGTCGCGCAACAACAGGATGGAGCCGGTGAGTTCGTGGCCGTCGCCCGGAATCCGCGAACACTGCGCTTCGAGTCGATGGACCTCGCCCGCAGTCGCCATCTCGACGTCGGCGGATCGCTGCGATCGCAGCGTCTCGCGAAGGGCGACCCACGCCGGCACGAGCGAAGCGACGTCGCGGCCCACCACGTCCGCACCGCAGTCGAGCAGGCGCATCGCCGCGGCGTTGAGATCGACCACCCGCTCTTTCGCATCGAGCACGACGACGCCGTCGGGAAGATTCTCGATGACCACCGCGCGCGCGATCGGAACGAGATCGAGAAAGCGACTTCGCCACAGCCCCCATGTGGTCAGCGCGCCCTGGAGCGCGAACGCTAGCGGCGCGATGTCGCGCTGGCCGGTGACTCGTGCGCCGCTCACCGCCAGGAGGCCGGTGATCATCGGGAGCGCGAGGCCGAGCACCACCGCGACGAGCTGTACGCGATACGTCCGTCGATTCGCGACCGCGTACGATGCGAGCATCCAGACCGCGGGCAACGCCATCGCGTAGATCTGGATCCAGGCGACGTATTCGATCGCGGTGAAGTCATAGACCAGCGCGCCGAACGGCTCGTCGCGGACGATGTGCGCGCCCGCGCGCGCCATGTGATGGATCGGGTCGGTGAGCACGAACGCGCACGTGATGATCGGCACGACCGAGAGGGCCGCCATCGTGCGCACGCCGAAGGGCGAACGCCGGCGGGTGTAACGCATCGCGAAGATCAGGTACGCGAACGCCAGGACGACGACCGGCGGCAACTGGAAGTCATCCCAGAAGAGTTTCTGCGGCAGCGTCGTGCCCTGCAGTTCGAACACGTAACCGACGGACCACCAGCACTCGGCGATCATCGCCACGACGTACGCGGATGCGCCGGGCGCGTCGTACCGCTTGCG
>CBIHQZ010000876.1:0-3644 GCA_966212315.1 uncultured Myxococcales bacterium | reverse complement strand
GGTGGCTGATCATCCTGCTCGGCATCGGCGCGGGTTTCTTCTTCGCCCGCTGGCGCAAGACCCCCGAGGGCGCGTTCAAGTGGGATGCGTTCGTACTGCGCGTGCCGATCTTCGGCGAACTGCAACGCATGGTCGCGATCTCGCGCTTCACTCGCACCCTCTCGACGCTCTTGTCGTCGGGTGTCCCGCTCTTGAAGGCGATGGACATCGTGAAGAACGTTCTCGGCAATCGCGTGCTCGAGACGGTGGTCACCGAAGCGGCCGCGAGCATCAAGGAAGGCGAGAGCATCGCCGAGCCGCTCAAGCGCAGCGGGAAGTTTCCGCCGATCGTCACGCACATGATCGCGATCGGTGAACGCGCCGGCGAACTCGAGGGAATGCTCGAGGCCGTCGCGTCGTCGTACGACAACACCATCGACGCGCGCGTCGCGGTGCTGACGTCGCTGCTCGAGCCGATGATGATCGCCGTGATGGGCGGCGCATCGGGCGGCATCGCCTTCGCGATTCTCATGCCGCTGCTCCAACTCAACGAGTTCGTGAACTGACCATGGCGCGCCGCCGCAACGACGATCGCCGGATCTTCTTCACGTGGGAAACACGCCGCGCTCGCATGGCGTTCTTCTCGCGTCGGTGGCTCCGCATCGTGCTCGTCGGCGTGGCGACGGCGTGGTTCGTGTGGGTCGTCGTCGGGGTGTCGGCACGGCACCGCGCGACGTTCGCGACGCGCGCGTCGATTGCGAACGTGCTGCAAGCGGTCGAAGCATTTCGCGCCGACAACGAAGGGCGTTGCCCCGGAACGCTCGCGGAACTCGTCAGCCCCGGCAACGGCCGGGAGCCCTACCTCACGCGTCTGCCGGAAGACGGGTGGGGTCGTCCGTTTCGATTTCGCTGCCCGGGGCGGAAGCATCCGCGCAGCGGCGACGTCACATCCGGAGGACCTTCGGGAAGCTTCGAACAGCCCGATCAGATCGAATGAAGAACCGATCACGAGCGTGTGATCCGAACCCCCAGCAATCGAGATTGACCATGAACGAACGCAACGAAGACAACACCGTCACCGAGACTCGCGCGGTCCGAGCGCCGCGTCGCAACACCGTGCAGAAGCGCATTCGCCGGCTGCTCGCGCGCGGCACCGCCGGCATGACCCTCATCGAGATCATGGTCGTCGTGATCATCATGGGTCTCATCGCCAGCGCCGTCGGCTTCGGCGTGTTCCGCTTCCTCGCGAAGGCGAAGATCCGCACCGCGGAACAGGAAGTCTCGAGCATCCGTTCGGCGATCCAGATCTACCAGAACGACCACCCGGACCAGTGCCCGACGGTCGAGCAGATGCGCACCGACGGTCAGCTCGATCGCAACGCTGCGTCGAACGACCCGTGGGGCCACCCGTTCACCATCAACTGCGACGGCGAGACCATCTCGGTGGTTTCCGCTGGGCCCGATGGGCGCGCGGGCACCCAGGACGACGTTCCGCAGGCGGGCGGCGGTGGCGGTGGCGGCGGCAACGCGAATCCGTAATCGCTTTCTCTGATCACGTTCGTACAGGAGACGACCGTTCGCGATGCGCACACCGATGGCCACTTCTACGCTCGATTCCCGCGCCCGAGGTGGCTGCGGATCGAGTGCTCGTGGCCACGTGGGCATGACGCTCATCGAGATCATGGTCGTCATCGCCGTGATGGGGTTGCTGGTCTCCGGTGTCACGCTCGGCACCAATTCCCTCCCCCGCACGCGCCTTCGAACGAGCGCGATCCGCATGGCTTCGACGTTCCGTTTCGCGTACGTGCACGCGCTCACCACCGGGCACACCACGCGCGTGTCGTTCCCCATGGGCGGCCGTGACATCATCGTCGAAGACACCGACGACGCGCACGCGCTCGACGTGAGCGACCCGTATCACGCCGGTGGTGCAGCCGACATCGAAGCCGACGCGATGCGCACCGCGCGCGAGATGACCGACCTGCGCCCGCGCGCGCCTCGTGCGTCGTTCCGCCGCCTCGCGGATCGCGTGTTCCATGCGCGCCAGCTCGAGACCGGCATCGCCGTGACGCGGCTCTATTCCCAGCACGATCCCGAACCGCGCGAAGAAGGCACCGGGCACGTGTACTTCTTCCCCGGCGGCCAGACCGAACGCGCGGTGGTGCACATGCGCAGCAACCGCGGCGAAATCTTCAGCATCTCGCTCAACGCACTCACGGGGCGCACCGAGATCTTCGATCGTCCGGTCGAACCGCCGTCGGTCGACGATCGCGACATCACCGAAGAGACCGAGATCGACAATCGCGACCGGCAAGAGCACGAGGTGCGGCAGTGAGCGCGCGTCGCAATCGCGGCGAGTCGGGCTTCACGCTCCTCGAGGTACTCATCGCCTCGGCGATCCTCGCGCTCGGCCTCTCGACCATCTTCGGCAGCTCGATCCTTGCGTCGCGTGGAACCGCGCACGCGCGCATGGTCACGCAGGCCGGCCTCCTCGCGCAGTGCCGCATGACCGAGGTCGAAGCGTACCTCCGCATGAACGGCCTCCCCGAGGGCGACAACGAGCGCATCCAGGATCCGCCCGAGATGTCCGCTGAGCGCTGCTGCGGCGGTGACTTCACGTGCGACGCGCGCGTCGAGAAGATCGAATTGCCGCAACCGGCCGACGTGCAGAACAGCGCGGGCGATCGACTCCTCAATTCGGCGCGCGGCGCGAGTTCGGGTTCGTCGTTCGGCGGTCCGGGTGGCGTGAATGCCGCGGGCGGCGACGGCGGCGCACCGGGCGGTGCGATCAGTCAGCTGGCAGGCGCCTTCGGTGCGCTCGGCGGCGCATCGGGAACGGGCGGACTCTCCAGCGCGCTCGGCGGCGCGGGCGGAACGCTCTCGGGCGCAGGCGCTCCCGATATGTCCGGCATGGCGGCGCAGTTGCTCACGGGGCTGTACCCCACGCTGAAGCCTCTGCTCGAAGGCGCGATTCGCAAGGTCACCGTGACCGTCAGCTGGAGCGAAGGCTCGCGTCGCTTCACGTTCGACGTCGTTCAGTACGTCACGAATCCGGGGCAGACGATGCAGTCGGGCGACGCGATGAACGCGATCGAGCGCGCACTCGGCGGCGGTACGGGACAGCCCGGCACCGCGAACGCAGGCACGCCGCCCAGCACTACGCCTCCGACCGGAGGAACGTCGCGATGAGTGCGCGCACGATGCGCAAGCGCGCGCGCCGCGGCCATCCGGGCGTCACATTGCTCGAAGTACTCGTCGCGTCGGTGATCCTCGCGATGATGGCGACGATGATCTACGCGGCGTTCGATCACACCTCGCGGCTACGCACTCGGCTCTCGGGCCGCCAGGAGCGCGATCACGTCGCACGCATCGCGCTCAACAAGATCGCGGCAGACCTGCGCATGGCGTTTCTCACCGCGCACATTCATCCGACGCAGCAGTACATCGCACGCGTCACGCACTTCATCGGCGTCGACCAGAATCCCGGCGATCGTGTCGACTTCGCGGCGTTCTCGCATCGCCGGCTTCTTCGCAACGTGCACGAGGGCGACACGTGCGAAGTCGGTTACCGCATGGAGGAACGGCGCGGCGGCGGTTACGACCTGCTGCGCCGCGAGTCGCCCCGCATCGATCTCGATCCCAAACGCGGCGGCACGCTGGATGTT
>CBIHQZ010000875.1:0-3645 GCA_966212315.1 uncultured Myxococcales bacterium | reverse complement strand
AGCCCGAATCCAGGCAGGTCCGGGACGATGACCCGGCGCCCCGCACGGACGAGCGCATCGGCGATCGCGCGCCAGTCGTAGCCGCTCGACGGGAACCCGTGCAGCAGCAGCACATCGGGGCCGTCCCCCGCGCACACGTAGAAAACCTCGATGCCGCGGATGCGCACGGTCGTGCCGCGCGATCGCCAGTCAATCACCGACTCGTTCGACAGGCCCGCTGACATCAGGTTCACGACCCTACCATCGAGCGCTGGTTTCCGATCCTCGCGCCCATTAGGATTGCCGCCGTGCTGACCGCCCCGACGTGGACGTACTCGGCTGCCGGCGGACCGAATCCTTTCATCGTTCCAGCCCGCGGCGGGTTCATCGCGACCGCCGTGAACACTGAATCCGGTGCGACCATCGTGGGACTCGGCCGACGCGCGACCCGTTTCGCGCGGCCGCTCAAACTCGAAGCGCGCGGCGTGGCGATCTTCGCGCAGCCCGCGCCGGGGACGTTGCCCGAGCACGCGTGGGCCGTGGGGTTCAGCACGACCGCGGGGGTGATGCCGCGGCTGTTCGCGATTCATCGCGACGGTGAAGTGACGCTCGATGTCGCGCGCCCCGAACTGTCCTGGCGCGAGGGTCGATCGATCGCGGTCACCGAAACGCCGGGCGGTCCGATCGTGCATATCGACGACCGACACCTGGTGCTCGATACGCGTGGCGACGTGGTGGCCGATGTACCCCGGCCGAGCGCGGACAGCGCGTTCGCGGTGGAGGGAGCGCATCTCTACGCGTTCGATGGAACCGCGATCGCCATCATCGAACTGACCTCGGGACGCTCGGTCGCGCGCATCGCCGTCGACGGCAAGCCGTACGCGCTGCGTCCCGATGCGTGGGTGAAGCGACTCGCAGTGCGCATGGACCGTGTGCTGCTCTCGCTCGATCTCGCGCATCCGAGCGATCGACCGCGGGTGCGTGCGCTGGTAGGCGGATTGTTCGGATCGCCGACGGCAGCCGACGGGAATCTTCGTGCGGCCGCGGGGCCGCCAGCGGGAATCGAATGCCTCGATGACGATGGCGCACAGCGCTGGCATCTGATCGCGTCGGGCGCGAACGCGGTGTACGGCGCGGGATTCCTGGTCGGCGGCGAAGCGGTGCTCACCACGTCGCAGCCGGGCGGTGACCGAGTCATCGTCGCGCGTGACGGTGTGCCGCTCTTCGAGCGGCCGCGCGCGGGCGCAGTCGTGACCAGTGGCGCACTCGTGCGGCTCGGTGATCGCGTCGCGATGATCGTCGCGCCGGGTGCAGCGGCGAGCGCGCCGATCGAGTTCTCGAGCACCATCGACGTCGCTGCCGTTCGCGGCGGTGGCTCGGTTGCCTACGAGCGACCGACCAGTCCGGGGCCGGGGCATCGCATGATCGTGGTCGATGCGGCGGGAGCGCGGGTGTTGGAAGTCACCGAGGGCGGCGGCGGCGCGCGCTGGGCGGCGTCGAGTGATGGACTCGTCGCGGTGCCGCGCACGAATGCGCCGCGCATCGATCTCTACGACACGGGGGCGCCGGCGTGAGCGAGCGGTGCGAACGATGTCGCAAGGGATATTCCGCGCCGATTCCTCGCGATGATCTCGAGTGGCCCGACGGTCGCCCCGAACCGTGGCGACCCGGCATTCGCGAAGTGCGCGTCGCGCGGTGCACGCGCTGCGACAGCTGGCTCGTCGATCTGTGGACCACCGATGCCGAGCGGCAGGGCGTGGAGACGCACGACGTGTGCGTGGTCAAACACGACAAGGCCCGCGCCGCGGTTCTCCATCGCGATCCGCACGCACTCGCGGCGGTGGCGCCCACGATTCGTCGCCGTCATCTCGAACTGCTCGTCTCGCGCATGCCGACCGTCGACGACGCGACGCTGCGCCGAATCGAAGAGGGTTCGATCGCGACGAGCGAACCATTCCGCGGACTGGTCACGCGCACGATGGCACTGCGCGGCGAGCATCCGGCCATCGCCGACGTGAAGCTTCGCGGCCGCGATGCACGCGCGCCGACGACGACCGTGGGCATGAAAGCTCCGCTCGACATGGGCGACGGGTCGCGTGTGCTGCTCGATACGCGCGAGGGGAAGCTCTCGATCACGCGAATGCGCGGCGATGCAGTGCTGTGGCGCATCGAGTCGGCGATCGAAGCACGCGAGGCATTTCTCGGGCGCGTAGTCGGGCGCGAGCGACCCACGCTGCTTCTCCTCGCGGCTGGCGGCGAGCGTCGCGCGGCGGTGTGCGTCATCGATGCGGTCGAAGGAACCCTGCACGGCCCGGTGTGGGCCGATCTTCGCGTCGCGACCTTCGAGGCGCATGCGTTGCCGAGCGAGTGCATTTTCGTCGCGAGCTACCAGGCCAGCGCGGTGGTGACGCTCGATGCCAACGTCGTGTGGAAGGGCTCGAGCGGAGGGTTCCCGCTCGCGGTGCCGATCGAGGGCGGTGCGATCGTGACGGACGCAGCGTGGCGATTGGTGTCGTTGCGACTGCCGGGCGGCACCGAACGGTGGTCGATTCCGATCGATCGGCAGGCAGCCATCTCGCGAAGCGGTGACGGACACATCTTGATGAGCACGGGCGATGTCATCGCGCGGCTCGAGATCGCAGGCGATCATCCGACGCTCGTGTGGGCGGCGAGTGGGACCGCGGCGCTTCCGCTCCGGTCGGGAGGCGTGGCGTTCGTTCGCGAGCGATGGGAGCGCGCGGGGCGATCGATCGAGTGCGTGGTGGTCGACGCCGATGGAAAGCGGCGCGAGTCCATCGCGCGTCCCGATGCGACGAAGGTTCCGACAGCGGAGATCGGCCGCGGCGTGTTCTTGTTCCACGCCGGCTCGGACGTGACGGTCACCGCCGACGGCAAGGTGAGCTACGCGCTCGCACTTCCCGATCGCAAGACGCCGAGCGTGACGGTGGCGAGCGAAGGCGTGTGGATCGAGTACGAAGGAATCGTGGACTTCGTCGATGCGACCGGGAAACGAACCGGGCGCTGGCGCGTGGGGCTCTGACCCGTCGCGCGGTTAGGTCCCGGTGACCGTCACCACGAGCTGACGTCGATGGGGCGCGCGTCGATGCTCCCAGAGATACACCGCCTGCCATGTGCCGAGAGCGAGCGAACCATCGCTGACCGGTAGCGTCTCGCTCGTGCGTGTGACGGCGGAACGAAGATGCGCGGGCATGTCGTCGGCGCCTTCTTGATCGTGTTCGTACGCTGCGTCGTCTTCGGGTGCGAGTCGCGCCATCCATCGATCCAGATCGCGCAGTACCGCAGGATCCGCGTTCTCCTGCACGACCAGCGATGCGCTCGTGTGACGCACGAACACGTGGCAGAGACCGGTCTTCACACCGGCGGCAGCGGTGATTCGTTCGATCTCGCGCGTCACGTTCACGAACCCTCGACCGTTCGTGGCGATCTCGATCGTCGCCTGGTGCATCTTCATCGCGCGATGATTGCACGCTTGCGGGTACTGCTTCGGAAATGTGGTGGGCGCAGTGATGCCGTCGCGGTGACGGCGCAGTGACGCCGGCGCGTCGCGACGCGCCACCACGGCTCACTTAATTCCCCCACCCCCGTGCCACCCCGTGCGACGCGCATCGACGCGCGTCATCGCGGGCACGGATATACTCGCGCGCA
>CBIHQZ010000874.1:0-3649 GCA_966212315.1 uncultured Myxococcales bacterium | reverse complement strand
CGGGTCGAACCCCTCGCGCAGACCGACTTCGCCGAACTCGTCGTAGAGCGCCCGCTTCTTCGCGTCGCTCAGAACCTCGTTGGCGTGATTGATCTTCTTGAAGGTCTCTTCGGCCTTCTTGTCGCCCGGGTTCTTGTCGGGGTGAAACTTGAGCGCGAGCTTCCGGTACGACTTCTTGATCGTCTCGGCGTCGGCGCTGCGCTCGACTCCGAGCACCTTGTAGAGATCCTCTTCGGCTTCGGGCATGTCGCCGCCGAACGTAAGTAGCGACCGTTCGGACTGCAATCACGACCGACCACCATGTCCATGCCTTGCCGCGGGTTTTCTCGGGTGCTACTCGCCGCGACGTGAGCTGCTTCGTCGACGCACGCCATCTCCCCGAGCACGTGGCCATCATCATGGACGGCAACGGACGATGGGCCGAGCGCCGCGGATTGCCGCGATCCGAAGGCCATCGCGCCGGAAGCGACGCGGTTCGGCGCATCGTACGGTCGGCGCGGCGCCTCGGCATTCGGGCGCTGACCCTGTTCGCGTTCAGCGAGCAGAACTGGGGTCGTCCGGACGTCGAGGTCGGCACCCTGATGACGCTGCTCTACGACTTCCTCCTCTCGGAACGAGACGAGATCATGCGCAACGGCATCCGGCTGCGCGCGATCGGTGATCTCGAACGACTCCCGCTCCTCGTGCGATCGGTGCTCGAACCGCTGGCGACGATGTCCGCCGCGAACGACGGCATGGTGCTGACCCTCGCGCTCTCGTACGGAGGTCGCGAGGAGATCGCGAACGCTGCGCGCAAGCTGGCGGAGAAAGTGGCGCGCGGGGAACTGCGTCCGGATCAGATCGACGCGGCGATGCTGTCGAGCGCGGTGCCGAGTGTGTCGGTCGGCGATCCCGATCTGCTGATCCGCACCGGCGGCGAACTGCGCATCTCGAACTTCCTGCTGTGGGGCGCGGCGTACAGCGAACTGCACTTCAGCGCGGCGCTGTGGCCCGACTTCGGACCCGAGCAGCTGTGGGAGGCTGTCGCGGCGTATCAGAACCGCGAACGACGCTTCGGTCTGACGGGATCGCAGGTGCGCGGCAGCAGCGCGGCGTCGAAGCCGCCCGTGACGAAGACCGCGACCGACGATGGGCGCCGCAACGCGGACGTGACGGGCGAACGACAGAGTGATCTGATCGCCGCGCACGGAGGCACACGCGTGACGGTCGCGCTCAATTCGGGTCGATGAACAACCTCGCATTCCGCGTTCTCACGGCACTCGTCGCGGTGCCGATCATCATCGGGCTGCTCTATCTCCTTCCGTGGTTCGCGTTCGGCGGACTCGTGCTCGCGGCCGTGGCGGTCGCTGCGCTGGAGTTCTTCGGGATGTCGCATCCCGACGACAAACGTGGCCGCGCGATGGGGCTCCTGCTCACGCTCGGCCTGCACGCGGCGCTGGTGTTCACTCGCTTCGGCGCCGAACACCCGAGTCTCACACTCGCTGCGTCGCTGCTCGTCACGCCGGTCGCGTTGCTCTTCACCCTGTTCAATCCGGGCGAGCAGAAGACCGCGTTCGCACGCATGGCGACACTCGCGATGGGACCGCTCTACATGGGCGTCTCGCTCGGCGCCGTCACCGCGCTGCGACGCATCGACACGATTCACGGTCAACGCGTCGGCGCCGGACTCGTGGTGCTCACGTTGATGATCGCGTGGTTCAGCGACACGGCCGGCTACTTCGTCGGCAAGACTTTCAAGGGCCCGAAGCTCTATCCCTCGGTGTCACCGAACAAGACGTGGTCGGGCGCGATCGGCGGGCTCTTCGGCAGTGCACTCGGCGCGGTGCTCGCGCACTTCTGGTTTCTTCACGAACTGCCGCTCGTGGCGGGCCTCGTCACCGCCGTGGTGTGCGGCGCGTTCGGGCAAGCCGGCGATCTCAGCGAGTCGCTCATGAAGCGCAGCGCGGGCGTGAAGGACTCGGGCGGAATTCTCCCGGGCCACGGCGGCATTCTCGATCGACTCGATGCGGTGATGTTCGTCGGGATGGGCCTCTTCGCGGCGATCCGCGCCGGATGGCTCGTGCTCGACATCGCGCATTGATTGCGCGCGTCACGCGTGCGTCACGCGCCTGTCGTCGACGTTGCGCATCACGCGAGAATTTACGCGCTGCGTCGCATCGAGAGAGCGTCGCACCGTTCTTGATTCGTTAGCATCGGCGGGCTACATCGCGCGCACTCGGGAGCTGAGTGCATTGCGAAAACGCCGCCAACCGAAGGGGACCGAACCACCCATGTCGACGAACGTGAACGAGCGATACGAATTCTTTCAGACCATCCAGGGTTACCTGAAGCGCGCCGCGCGCGTCGTGAACCTGGATCCCACCGTCGAAGCGATTCTGTCGCAGCCGAAGAACGAGATCATCTGCCACTTCCCCGTTCGCATGGACAACGGCGAGGTGAAGGTCTTCAAGGGCTACCGCATCCAGCACAGCAACTTGCTCGGACCGTACAAGGGCGGCATTCGCTATCACGAGTCGGTCACGCTCGATGACGTGAAGGCCCTCGCCGCGATGATGACCTGGAAGTGCGCGCTGATGCGCATTCCGTTCGGCGGCGGCAAAGGCGGCATCAAGTTCAACCCGCGCGAGCACAGCAACAGCGAACTGCAGCGCATCACGCGCCGCTTCACGCATGCGCTCGGCAGCAACATCGGACCCGAGTACGACATCCCGGCGCCGGACGTGGGCACCAACGGTCAGATGATGGCGTGGTTCATGGACACGTACATGAACACCGTCGGTCACGTGAACAAGCAGGCCGTGCGCGGCGTCGTGACGGGCAAGCCGGTTGCGTCGGGCGGCACGCTGGGACGCGAGAAGGCGACCGGCCAGGGCGTCGTTCACTGCATCACCGAGTGGGCGCGCGAGCGTCGCTTCCAGCTCGAAGGCTGCACGTACAGCGTGCAGGGCTTCGGCAACGTGGGCTCGCATGCGGGCGTGATCCTCTCGCGCTACGGCGCGTCGCTCGTCGCGGTCGGCGATCACACCGGGTACATGTACAACCCCGAGGGCTTCAACGAACACAAGCTCACGGAGTGGGTGAAAGAACACAAGGGCGTGGCGGGTTACCCGTCGGGCAAGGCGATCACGCGCGAAGAGTTCTTCCAGGTGAAGAGCGACATCTTCATTCCTGCAGCGCTCGAGAATCAGATCGGCGAAGCGGAAGCCAAGGCGCTCGACTGCAAGGTCGTCGTCGAGGGCGCGAACGGTCCGTGCACTCCCGAAGGCGAGAAGATCCTCCTCGATCGCGGCATCACCGTGATTCCGGATGTGCTCGCGAACTCCGGCGGCGTGACGGTCTCGTACTACGAGTGGGTACAGAACAAGCGGTCGGAGAGCTGGGACCTCGATGAAGTCGACGGCAAGCTCGAGACCGGCATGAAGCGCAGCTATCACGAGGTCACCGACTTCGCGCGCACGAAGGGCGTCGACCTTCGTCTCGCGGCGTACGGCCTCGCGCTGCAGCGCATCGAAGCGGTCTACCGCGAGCGAGACATCTTCCCGTAATCGTCAGTGGAAGGTTGTCGGTGTGAAGGCGGCGTCGTTCTCGAGAGAGAGCGGCGCCGTTTTTGTTTGTTTGGAAAGCGACCTCACACCCGCTGCCGCGCGCC
>CBIHQZ010000873.1:0-3652 GCA_966212315.1 uncultured Myxococcales bacterium | reverse complement strand
TGCTGGCCGAGCGCTTGTTCGGGCGATAGATAGCCGGGGGTGCCGAACACGGTGCCCATCTGCGTGAGCGCGGTGTTCGCGTTCGATGTGCGTGCGATGCCGAAGTCGATGACCTTCACGAAGTCGCGGTCGCCGTCGCGCGAACAGAGCACGATGTTGTCGGGCTTGATGTCGCGATGAACGATGCCGAGCGCGTGCGCGCGTTCGAGAGCACTGCCGATCTCGCTCGCGATCTTCAACGCGCGCGCCGGTGGAAGCCGCGGCGTCTCGCGGAGCACTGCGGTGAGGGTCGGCCCTTCGACGTACTCCATCACCAGATAGAACGTGCCGTCGGGGAGCTTTCCGAAGTCGATGGCCTTGGCGACATTCGGATGATCGATCAGCGCCGCCGTCTGCGCTTCGCGTTCGAAGCGCGCGACCATCTCGCTGTCGCCGCTCGCGAAGCGATGGAGGAACTTCACTGCGACCGGCTTCTTCAGCGAGAGGTGCTCGCCCTTGAACACCGCGCCCATCCCGCCGGCGCCGAGTCGCGACGTCAGTCGATAGCGATCCGCGATGATCGATCCCGCGGCCGGTTCGCCGCCTGAGTCGGGGTTCGTCTTCAGGTTGGGATCGTTCGACGCGTCCGTCATCGCGGACATCCTCGCACACTGCCGATCGCGGTTCGGGTCAGTTCTTCTTCTCGACGAGGGCGATACGCCCGTCGATCTCGAGTGCGAACCGACCGCGCGCGGTGGGAACGATGCGGACGTCGGGACACTTCTGCTCGAGACGCTTGCGAAGAAGAATGAGCCGGCTCTCGAGGTTGTCCTTCAACTCCGGAAGACCGATCGATGCGTCCAGTCGTAACTCGCGATTGGTGAACTCGGTGCGGCCGTCGCGCGTGTACGCGTTGAGCAGCGTCCAGAGGATCCGGGCAGGCACGTTGCGGATGAGATACATGCCGTCGACGAAGATGCTGTCGTCTTCGCAGTACAAGCAGAATTGCCGCGGCTGCGCATCCGGCGCGGGTGTCGCGGACGCGCGGATGCCCGCGGGCGGCTCCGACTCGGAAGCATCGCTGCGTTGCGATTCGCGTTCGATCGCGAGCGCGACCTGGTTCGCCATGATCCCGAGGAATGCGCGTTCCTGATCGCCGAGACGCAAGGTGCGCGCACTCTCGATCGAGAGCACTCCGACGAGTGTGTCGCGCACGACCAGTGGAAGTGCGATCTGCGTGTCGACGTTCTCGAGGTGCGGCAGCGGAGCATCCTCGCCGCAGTCCACACCCTCGTCGATTGCGCGCGATCGCACCGCGCGCGCGTAACGCCGTTCGCCGTCGAGTTGCGTGAAGTGCAGCATCTGCCGGGCGCGGGCGGCGGTGCCGACGATTCCTTCGCCGAAGCGCACTTCGGAGCCGAGACCGCTCTCCGAATAGCCTCGACTGGCGATGGTGAACAGCCTCTCGCGCCGCTCGTCGGGAAGAAGAACCATCGAGTGGTCGAAGCCGAACACCCCTTCCATCACGTCGAGCACCGACGCGAACAGACATTCGAGATTCCCCGCGCGATTGATGCGATCGGAGAGCACGCGCAGCCCGCACATGTCCGCGCGAACGATCGGCGTCGTCGCCTGCGCACCGCGTCCCGCGCCTTCCATCACGCGGACCGAGAGCACATCGAACACGTCGGCGGCGATGAGCCGGAAGATGTTCTCCATCCCCGTTTCCGACGCGATGGCCGACACGCGCAACGCCATCTCTTCGAAGAGCGGCCCGGTCGTCTCTTCGTGGTCGTAACGCAGCGCGAGGCGATACCACTCGCCGGTCACGGGGTGATGCACGATCACCGACGCGAACGGGTTGTCGCGCAGATTCTTGCGCGTCTTGCTGAAGAACTGGTGCGAGAGCGCGACGCGTTTCTCGTCGACCACATGCACGTAGCTCAGGAAGCTGACGTTCGGCGTACCGTCGCGATCGCAGGTCGCGATCGAACTCGGAATGTGACCCTGGAAACAGGCCGCGATCGACGAGAGCGTGATCTTCGGTGTCACGCGCGAAGCCTTCCGCCCGTGCCGGGACCGGGTGTCTGCAGGAAGACCTCACGCACGTCGATGACGATCGCGAGCGCGGGCCACCACACGATCATGTCGCAGTAACCCTGCTGTCCCTCGAGTTCGAGCTCTTCGCGGAACTTGCGGTCGTACGTCGCGAGCGCCGCGGTTTCCGAGTCGGGCGCCGGGTGCCACGCGCGCGCGGTGCCCTTCACCTGATACGTGCGGTAGTCGCTGGGACGCGACAGCGTTACCGCGATCTGGGCGTTGTCTTCGAGGTTGCCGACCGTGTCTCCGAGCTGCGAGTTCGGAACGAACACCGTGAGCGTCCCGTTCGTCGGATCGATGCGCGCTCCCCACCCGACCGCGCATTCGGGCATCAGCCGCGCGTCACGCGTCGCGATGCGCGCCGAGATCCCGTCGCGCAGGAATTCCAACAGTGCTTCCGAGAGGATGGGCTGACTCACGGGGGCGTTCGCGAAGCACGTTATCAGGGTCGCCCCTGGGGGTTCACCGACTCGTTAGGAAATTCTTCGCGGATCGTTAGGGAACTCTTAGCAACGGGGATTTCCGCGGCGACGCACATACGGCGTGTCGACATCGAGCGCATCGCTCGGGTGGCTCGACGACGACAAACGCATCCAAGGAGTTGCCCCATGAACAATCCCAGCGCCCCCTCGATCCACCACGCTCCGCTCGCCATTGCGCCCGAGACGTTTCTCGTTCGTCAGCTGCAGGGCGAAGGTCATGCGCCGGTGAGCGTGTACATCAACTCGCTCGTGATCCGCGGACGCGAGCCGGTCATCGTCGACACCGGCACCAAGGCGAATCGCAAGCAGTGGCTCGAGGATGTGTTCTCGCTGGTCGATCCGCGCGACGTGAAGTGGGTCTATCTCTCGCACGACGACAGCGACCACACCGGCAATCTCGCCGAAGTGATGGCGCGCTGTCCGAACGCAACGCTGGTGTGCAACTGGTTCATGGTCGAACGCATGAGCGGCGAGTTCGAGATCCCGCTCCCGCGCTGTCGCTGGGTGGACGATGGCGAAGCGTTCGATGCCGGTGATCGCATTCTCACCGCGGTGGTGCCGCCGACGTACGACGCCCCGACCACGCGCGGCTTGTTCGACGCGAGCACGGGTCTCTACTGGGCGTCGGACTCGTTCGCGATGCCGGTGCCGGTGGCAGTGGACGACGCGAGCGATGTCGCTGCGAACGCATTCCGCGAGGGCTTCTCGATGTTCCAGCGCGTGCTGTCGCCGTGGATGTGCGACGTCGATGCGAGCAAGTGGGCGCGTCGCGTCGAGCGCGTGCGGTCGCTGGATGCGAAGACGATCGCGGGTGCGCACGGCCCGGTGCTGCGCGGCGAGCGACTGGCAGAAGCGTTCGAACTGATGTTGAAGGCGCCCGCCGAAGGCCCGGCGCGCACCCCGGGGCAGGCGGTGTTGGAGCAGATCCTCGCGCAGATCGCGGGAGCGCCGGCGCGCGCGGCGTGAGCGGCGAGTTGAAACGCTGCCTGCTCACTCGGCTCCTCTCTCGACGAGGCTTGTGCTCGCGCTATTCGCGCGGGCGTCGGAGGGAGAGGGGCGCGCGGCAGCGGGGATGAGGTTTCCTCCGCCCT